>CAKOMS010000001.1 GCA_934096735.1 uncultured Bacilli bacterium
AACAAATAAAAAAATTGACTAATATTTATTATCTGATAAAATTAAATTAAATGGTGCGGTTGAAATTACAATATAAATTAAAAGTTGTTGAAAACTTATTGCTTATCAACAATTTTTAATATTTATTTGTCTTTTATTACTTTGAGGTATAACACGACCAAACCTGCTATCCAAAAAGGAATTGTAAATACCCTTAATATATAATCTTTTCTCAAAATTAAATTTTTTACCTTTTTCATTTACAAAATATGTTTCATCATTATTACTATTTTTGACTAAATACATAATATCTTTTTTTGTTTTGAAAACATACTTTTAGAACATAATAGCCAACAATAAATTGATGTACAAAGGAAGAAGCCTCCAAATATTATCATAAATCTATTTTGAGCGATACAATCGTAAAGTAATTCTTTTGTAACAGCATTAAAAAATACCAGAATAATAGATTGCTAAACCTCCTCCTATACCTAATAAGGTTATAATAATCATACCCATTATAGAAAAATCAGTGGTTTTATTTATTTGTTTTTTCGAATTTGAATCTAAATTTTCATATATACTCATTATTATTCAATTTAACATTTTTAATCTTTAAATCCTGATAATATCATTTCACTTCCTAAGTTTGCATCTTCTCTTGTAATAAAACCAAATTTCTTATAAAATCCTTCTTTTCCTTTTGATGCTCCTAGATAAACTCTAACATATGGATTTTTTGTCTTAATTTCATTAATTTTATCTAATAAGTTATTCATTATTTGAGTTCCAATTTTTTGACTTTGATATTTAGGAACCACCATTACATCATGAATGTATAAAAAACAAATTCCATCACCTATTAATCTTCCATAACCAATTATTTTATCATTATCATATACAGAGACAGAATAAATAGTGTTTTTTAAAGATTCCTTGCTAATATCACTATCGTAACTTCCCCATCCGACTGCATCATACAAATAGTTAAATTCTTCAACTTTATTTATATTATTCTTTATTAAAATCATAAATTCCTCCATAATTTTTATAATTTTTTTATCATTGTTTCCATTCTTGTGTGAAAATTATTTTTGTTATAAAAATTTTTTCCTATATCGTTATAAGCAAATACATCAACTATTACATATTCGCAGTTTAAAGATTTAAAATATTCTTCCATCCTATTTATTAGTTTTTGGCCTATACCTTTACTTCTTGTTTTATTAGTGACAATTAATTCTGTAATTTCTCCTCTTTTGGGGCATTTATAATCTAAATAATCATTTTCATCATAAGGAAAAATACACCCCATAATAAGACCAACAGTTTTACTATTATCTATCGCTAAATAACACTTACCATTATTATTTTTAATTTCTTCTAAATCTAATAATGCCATTTTTTTATGATAATCTGGATGAACTTGATCTAAATTATCTTTGTCTATTGAAACAATATATTCTTCAAGCTCAGTTAATAAATCTCTCACATCATTTAAATAGTTATCTTCATACTCTATTATTTTCATAATTTTTGCTCCTTAATTATTTTTAAAAATAAATACATCTTCTATGCCATCATTTTTTATTACATAGGAGTTGTTTGTATATTCTGTTATAATATTTTTCCAAAATGCATATGCTGTAGGATTATTTTCCATTGGTTGAACCTCCCAATCTCCCTTGAATTTATCGAAAATTTTAAATGCCACTTTTTTACCTATATGTTTTCTTCTATATTTTGGTAGAATTAAAAATTCTGCTATACATTTTCCAGTCTTGTTAAATTTTAAATTTTCATTAACCATAACCATACCTATGTATTTATCACTACTTCTTATAAAATACGCATTTCTATTATTATCAGTAAAATAGTTTTCAAACCATTTGTATTCAAAGCAGCAGTTTTCATCAATATCTTTGTCTATATATTGTGTACTATCATACAATGTAAATTGTAGCAAATTATATAATTTATTCTTATCTTTTGGTTCAACGCTTATAATTTCAAAATCCATTTTATTCACCACTTTATATAATTTTAACATAATTAATTATTATTTATAAGCTTTATAATAACTTACGTTTTGAATATTAAAAATATGTATTTTTATTTCATCTAATTTATTCTGTAGCGGCCAATTATATCGCCATAGTAATTATTCTTTTATTTAGGCTTTGTTTTGTCGTAATTTCTAGCACTATTTAATACATTCATATGATAATTTTTATCACCGCTATCTTTATAAATTGAGCTCTTGTTAGTGTCTATATTAAAGATAGCATTTTTTATAAAATTCTTCTTAGGGTATTTACAGTTTCAAACCGACTAGTTTCTAAGTCCTCATTAAAGTAAATACTCTTTCCACCTTTTTGCTCCCAATCTATTAAGTTTGAGATATTGTCATCAATTAGAATTTCTCCATCATTTGGAACGTATACTTGACTTTTTTTAGTATGTGGCGGAACGAATAAAATAGGTACATCTATTTTTCTACTTCTTAATGCACTCACTTTTGCTTCCATCTCCATTAAAGTGTGTATTTTAGTTAAAATGGAAATTTGTTTTTCTCTGGCTTGTCCTTCCAAAATGTAATCTGTAGCATTATTTATTACTTTGGATTCTTCTAATAAATGAAACCAATCTAATATTTCAAAAAACTCAGCCCAACTCATTTTAGGGTTTTTGTTTTTTCTTTCAACAATTCTTTTTTCTGTGTCAAAGATTACTCCATCAAAATCAATAAATATTTTTTGATCCGGCATGTTTATCACCTCTTGTTAGCATATTATACCATGTTTTTAGAAATGAATATATTTTATTACATTATGATAATGATAATTTTCTTGTATTTTGTTTTAGGTAAATATCTTGATACCAATTAGCAAATTGCTCAGTCGCAGATGTATGCCCATCGTTTCTGTTTTTTCTTTCTTCATCGGACATTTCTGCTAAAGTTTTGGTACAATTAGTTGGTATAAATATGTACCAAAGATTAGATTTGGCTCTTTTTATAGGATCTCCTTTTTTTCTAAATGCTAATGTACCACTACTTACTCCGTAAAAAGTATAAAAATCCTTACCGTCATAAAAAGTTAAACAGTCTACAAATTTACATGTTCTATTGCTTTTATTTTTCATCGTTTCAAGTAATCTATCTATATCTGAGCTAATTCCACTTCTTTTAACAAACGCTCCAGGAAATCCAGGATTATTAGGATAGTCGTCTATATAAAATCCTGTATCTGCAACAAAACATGGTGATTGCAATATATTGTATGCATCTAATGCTTTTTTTTTAGATATTTTTTCAATGTCATTTATCTCGATTTCTTCAAAGTCGTGATTATAAAAATTTATTCCTATATTTTTTTCCGCAAAACATTCCTTGACTGAAACATATTTGCCATAGTTTCCAGTTACATAAATTATATTTTTCATTTTATTTTCCTCTCTAAAATTATATTTATAATGATTCAGTATGTTTATATTTAATCATTATAAAACCTCTTTCTTTATTTAAATTTTAACAAAGAAAGAGGTAATATATATGTCAGTTATAAAAAATTTCTAATAATTTAATAGACTTAATTCTATTTATATAAAAATGCCTTATTTCTAATTTTAATTCACAATAAGCTGCAACTCCCCATTCATTGCCAAAAAGAATTAACTCATAAGGGTGAATGATTCTACTTGTAATCTTTTTCTCATTTTTAGAATAATATTCTATTAAACATTTTCTTTTTTCTTTAATCGCTTTATTTATTAAATTAAATAAATTTTTATCTTTGATATTTATTTCAATTGGTGTAATAAATCTTTTTGGTACATTTATATTTTGATTTAAAACATAACCACCATAAGGTCCTTTGATAGTATCTATATAAATACCAGCCTTTTCTATTTCATTTTTATATACCCTAATCATTCTGGGAGTAACTTCTAATTTTTCAGATAATTCAGCAATACTATATTTTCTACCTGTGCTTAAATATTGAATCATGGTAAGTACATTACTAATCTTAGACACTATATCACCACCAATGTATCTAATATTATAACACAAAATGCAAATTTTAATAAAAATGCAAAATAAAAGCCAATTATAATTATTGACTACTTATTTTTATATGTACGTATTTTAAGTATAAAAGATACAAAATTGCTATTATATGCTTTTTGGAATGTTGTCAAACTCACAAATCATTACATAACATGCTATTTATCACAGCATTGTTTATATTTCTTTCCACTGCCACAAGGTCTTTTATAAGGCCTTTTATATTGGAGATTTGAGCAGTTCTCGAGAGCACTTAGCTCGTTAATTCGGCACTTGGTTGCACCCCAAAGCACTCCGTAGCATCCGTCAAACTTAACAGAACTTATCTAAAAAATAATGATTTTATTTTTTTTACAATTTTTGAGTATTGCATAAAAATAGCGCAAACCCTTATATTACTTGGGTTTACGCCAATTTTAATCATTATTTACCACAACATTGTTTGTACTTCTTACCACTTCCACAAGGACAAGGATCATTTCTACCCACTTTTGTGCTTTTTATTGGAGATTTTTTTATTGTTTCTTTTCCATCATTTGCTATACCATTTAGGGTTTGTTTTCTTTCAGTATTTTGTTTTACTTCAGCTTTTAATAAAAATTGTGCAGTTAAATCATCTATTTTTATTAAAAGATTATCAAACATCTCAAATCCTTCTTTTGTGTATTCTAGAATAGGATTTGTTTGTGCATAGCCACGAAGACCTACTCCTTCTTTTAAGTGTTCCATTGCACTCATATGATCAACCCAATTTGAATCAATTATTCTTAAACTAATTGCTTTTTCAAATTCATTCATAATTGGTGCTTCAATCATTTTTAATTCATAATCCTTAATTATTAAACTATAAATTTTATCTCTTAATTCTTCATCTTTTAAATTTTCAATATCTTTATATTTTAACTTATTAGATTTTAAATAATTAGTATTAACATATTCCATTAATTCTGTTTTATCTTCATCACTAATATTTCCTTTTTCGTCAAAATGACTTTCTATCAAGTTAGTAATAGTATTTTTAAATATTTGTAATACATTTTCATGAATACTTTCTTCATCTAATATATTATTTCTTCTTGAGTAGATTATCTCTCTTTGCTCATTTAATACATTATCATAATCTAATAAAGTTTTTCTAATATCGTAGTTATTTCCTTCAACTTTCTTTTGGGCTGATTCAATACTTTTTGTTAATGCTTTAGAACGTATTGCTTGTGTTTCCTCAATTCCTAAATTTTGTAACATCATTTTTATTCTATCTGTTCCAAATCTTCTCATTAAGTCATCCTCAAACGATACAAAGAATTGTGATTTACCAGGATCTCCTTGTCTTCCTGCTCTACCTCTTAACTGATTGTCAATTCTTCTAGATTCATGTCTTTCTGTTCCAATAACACATAAACCACCAAGTTCTTTTACGCCTTCACCAAGTTTTATATCTGTTCCACGTCCTGCCATATTGGTTGCTAAAGTTATAGAACCTTTTTCTCCTGCATGAGCAATTATTTCTGCTTCTCTTTCGTGATTCTTTGCATTTAATACTTCGTGCTTTAACCCTGCTTTTTTTAGTAAACAACTTAAATATTCATTCGCTTCTACTGAAATTGTACCAATCAATATTGGTTCACCAGTTTCATGAATTTCTTTTATAAAGTTAATAATTGCTTTATATTTACCATTTTGTGTAGCATAAACTAAATCTGGATAATCTTCTCTTATAACTAATTTATTTGTTGGAATTTCAATAACATACATATTATATATATTTCTAAATTCTTCTTCTTCGGTTTTTGCGGTTCCTGTCATACCTGATAATTTATTATACATTCTAAATAGATTTTGAAATGTTATTGTTGCCATTGTTTTTGTTTCAGTATTTATAGTTACATTTTCTTTTGCTTCAATTGCTTGATGTAATCCGTCACTAAATTGTCTTCCTTGCATAAGTCTTCCAGTAAATTGATCTACAATTATGACTTCATCATTTTGAACTACATAATCTACATCTCTTTTAAAACCATAATTTGCTTTTAATGCTTGATTTAAATGATGCACTAATGCAGTATTATCTAAATCATATAAATTTTTTAAATTAAATATTTTTTCTATTTTTTTAGATCCTTCTTCTGTTAAGGAAACATTTTTTGTTTTTACATCAATATCATAGTCTTCAACATCTTTTAATTTTTTTACTGCCCTATCTGCATCAACATATAAATTTTTTGAATTAAATTTACCACCGCTAATTATTAATGGTGTTCTTGCTTCATCTATTAAAATGGAATCTACTTCATCGATGATACAGTAATTTAATGGTCTTTGAACCCTATCTTCTTTTCTAACAACCATATTATCTCTTAAATAATCAAAACCTATTTCATTGTTAGTAGAATATAATATATCTTTATTGTAAGCTTCTTGTTTTTCTTTAGGTGACATTTCTCTTAAATTAACACCAACGGATACTCCTAATAAATCATATACCGGTTTCATCCATTCAGCATTACGGCTAGATAAATATTCATTTGTAGTTACGACATGTACTCCATTACCTGTTAATGCATTTACATATGCTGGTAATATAGTTGTTAATGTTTTACCTTCACCTGTTTTCATTTCTGCAATATTACCATAGTGAATAGCAAGTCCACCTAGTAATTGGACATAGTAAGCTTTTTCACCAATAGTACGACTAGCTGCTTCTCTTGCTAAAGCAAATGCTTCAACTAAAATATCGTCTAAAGTTTCACCGTTTTTTAGTCTTTCTTTAAATTCTTCTGTTTTTATTTTAAAATCTTTATCTTCAAGTTTTTGCATTTCTTCATCTAATGCTACTATTTTGTTTGCTATAGTTTCAAATCTTTTTAATTCTTTATATTCACTATCTAATAATTTCTTGAATAATCCCATAATCCACCTCATTATTAATTATAACACGACTATTTATAAATACCAATTAAAAACGAGCATTTATTGCTCGCTTAGTATTAAAGAATTATTTATTTAACATTTATAATTCCATATTTGTTATCTTTTCTTTTATAAATAACTGATACACATTCTTCATCAATGTTTTTAAATACAAAAAAGTCATGATTCAATAATTCCATTTGTAATATGGCTTCCTCTTCATCCATTGGTTTAGTATCAATGTCTTTTCTTTTTATAATTTGTAAATCGTCTTCTGAAATATCACTTATATCAAAATCAAAGTTCATTTCTGCAACTGAATTTTTTTCATATTTCTTTTTTAGTTTTGTTTTATTTTTTCTAATTTGTCCTTCTAATTTATCTACTACTAAATCAATTGCACTATATAAGTCTTTATCACTTGTTTCTGCTCTAAATATAAATTTATTTAATGGTATTGTTACTTCAATAGTATCCAAATTATTTTTAGATTTTATTAATACCTTACATTCAATTTCATCATGATTTTCATAATATTTATTTAATTTACTTAACTTTTCTTCTATGTAATTTTTAATAGATTTTGTTACAGTTAATTTGTCTCCTCTAATATTATATTTCATTTTATCACTCTCCTATAATTAGTATATCATATTTTCTTACTTAAAAAATGTTTTTGTTAATATATCATCAAAATTTCACATTATTAAATATATAGTTTTTAGAACAAAAAAAGAAATTCATCAAAATTTCTTCTTTCAATCTAGACACTAAAGCACGGTATACACGTTAGACAAGTATCTTTTGTTCTTCAACCACATCAATTGCTTGTAGCCCTTTTGCAGTTTCGATTAATTTGAAATTTACTAATGCTCCTTCTTGCAGTGTTTTATAACCATCCTTAAGAATTGCAGAGTAATGAACAAATATATCCTCAAGATTGTCGTATTCTATAAAGCCATAGCCTTTTTCGTTGTTAAACCATTTGACTTTACCATGCATACTTCCCACCTCTTTTCTTTGTCTATATTATGCCCTATAAAAATATATATTGCAAGGATTTTCGTACGACATTTTTCGACAAATTTTAGGCTCATGTTAATGATAACAAATATTAAAAAATAAATAAAGTACTTTTTGCTATTTTACATTTTTTGTAGACAAATTTTTATGTATAAATTTTCAGATGAACTATATTCATAGTATTTTATTTGATTATTAATTAGCTCACTTTTTACTATATTTTTATTTTTACCAAATAAATATATTTCTTTAAGATTTAGAAAATTTATTATAGTTATAAGTATCTTTAGATTTAATTCGTTTAAATCAAGGTAATCACATATTAATTCTTTTCCATAATAATAAAGTAATTCAAAATAATTTAAACTAGTATTTATAAATATACTTTTATTATTAACATTTAGTAAATCTTCTTCTTTAATATAATTTATTTTATTATAATTTAAATTTTCAAATATTTGTTTTAAACTATTTAAATAAGCTTCGTCATAAGAATTATTTATTATTATATAAATATTATCTTTTACTAAAGTATTTAATTTGTTACTCTTTTTTATTGTTTCAAATTTTTCAATAAATTTTCTTGTGTTAATTATTTTTCCTTTTTTTAAAATATCACTTGATTCTTCAACAATTATTCTTTTATTTTTTTTAGAATATATATTTATAAAATCATCTAAATATACTATATTATTCATATTATCAAAAAATAATCCTTATGGATTATTTATAATCAGTAATTTTTGTACCAATTACTTCTTCTGGATTAACTAACTCATTATTATAGTATATTTCTATTAAAAAAGAATTATTGTTGTTTGATATTTCATTTTTCTTACTTGTTCCTAATACTGCTCCGGTTGTTAATTCATCATTTACTTCTACTTCTACATTATCTACTCCATAGTAATAACTTCTTAAATTGTTTTTATGCTCTACTACTATACAATTTCCAAATATTTCGTCTTCATTTATTTCTACGACTTTACCTTGAAATATAGATTTTACTAAAAATTCTTTATCACTTTCATATAATACTCCAGTATTTTTTAAATAGGTATTCTTATAAAAAATCAAACTATTTTCTTGGTTTTCATTACTGTCATCTTTTTTATAAAAATGAACTTTAGCACTTATTTCTTCAGTTGGATTCTCTATTTTGCTACTTGTTATTTCATCTTCAACTATAACTGTTTTTATATTATCTCTTATCGCACTAACTCCATAATCATAATCATCTTCTTTATTTTTTAAAGATAAACTACTGCTAAGAAATAATATACTAGTAAATACACATATAGTTATTACTAAATATAATGAGGGTAGTACAAATCCCTTTAACTTTCTTTTTTTCATTATTCACCATCCTAGTAAAAGTATGGACAGTTTAATAATCTTTATACTTAAAGTCTTGTTATTTCAATGTTTTTATAAAAATATTTTAATATTTCTTCATAATTATATCCATGACTCGCCATACCATTTGCTCCATATTGACTCATTCCTACTCCGTGACCATATCCTTTTGTTGAAATACTTACTTCATCATTGTTTATATTTATTACAAAATCTGTTGATCTTAATTTCAATTTCTTTCTTATATCAGTACCTTTAAAAGTAATATTATTAATATTTAAACTTAGCACTCTTCCTGTGTTGCTTCTTACAATGTCCTTGATAATTAATTCGTTACTATTTAATCCAAGTTTATTTATAATTTCAGTTTTATTAAATGTTTTAGTAACATTAAAGTTTTTTAATTCTTCATTTTCATATATTGATTTTACACTTTTTAAATAGTTTTTATCCTCATTAAATACTAATTCTGAATTTTCAGTATAACCATTACTCATAGCAAAATAAAAAGATTCAATTACCTCATTATTGTAAGTCATAATTTTACCTTCAGTTTCTTTAACGGCAGATTTTATTTTTTCATAATACTTATTATAATCACTACCCCATTTTTCTTTCATTTCTTTTTCTGTTATATATGATTGATTGGAAACATCTGTTACTATATCATAATCGTTACTATGCTTTTGATTCATTTTATACTTTGCATATGTTCTTGCTGCGATTGCTTGAGCTTTTAATGCTTCATCGCTAAATGATGCTGGCATTTCTGCTGCTACCACACCTATAATATAATTTTCTAACTCCAATTTAGATGTTTCATTATTTTTAGTGTCTTTTACTTTGATTATTTCTTTATTAAAAAAAGTAGTATAAGGCTTACTACTTATTAAACATGATACTCCAAATAATACTATTACTACTAATAATAATAATTTATTTTGCATTGTTTTCTCCTTTAATTACATATTTAGAAAGTCCCAAACAAAATTTGTAAGTAAATAAGAAGAACAAATACTTAAAACTATTACTAGTAATTTTGCTTCTAGTTCTTTATTTGTTTTTATTATTCCATTAAAATTTATTCCGGACAATATAAATATACTTAAAAATACATTTATGGCATATAAATATATTTTATAATTCATTATATTCTCCATTTTCATATTTTATGATTTTTTCAATTCGTCTTAAATAACGTGGTGTATCTGCTAATTTTGTTGATATAAAAGTATCTACTATTTCTTTTGTTAACTTTTCATCTAAATCTGCTCCAATAGCTAATACATTTGCACCATTATGATTTTTTCCTTTAAATGCATCATCTATTGTTACTGCTCTTACACATCTTATTCCTTTTACTTTATTAGCAGCTATACTCATTCCTACTCCATTACCACATATTAATATACCTAATGAATTATCATTACTATTTACTAAATCTCCAACTTTAAAAGCAAAATCTGGATAATCATCCAATTCACTATTCTCTATACCTGCATCACATACAGTTATTCCGTTACTTGTCAAATATTTTATTAATTCTTCCTTAACTTTTACTCCTAAATGATCTGCTCCAATAAAAACTTTCATAAATCACTCTCTCCTTTTAAAATTATACAATACAAATACAAAAAAGAACAATATTTATTATTTTATTGTTCTTTTGTAAAACCATATTTTTTATTAAATTTTTCAATATTACCAGTTTTCTTTGCTTTACCTTGAGCACCAGTATAGAATGGATGACATTCACTACAAACTTCAACATGAATTTCATCTTTTACTGATTTAGTTGTAAATGTTGCACCACAAGCACACTTAACAGTTGCATCTTTTAATTCTGGATGAATATTAGCTTTCATTTAAACTCTCCTTCCGCCATATCAATTGTTTGACATAGAAACTTTTCGTTCTTTAGTATTATAACATATATTTTGATGGTTGCAACTAAATTTTACTAAATTAAATAGAATTAATTATCATTTCTGCGATTTGTTTATGAACTTGATAATTAAAATATAATGAATTTGGTTCCAGTTTATTATCATTCTCTTTTAAAATGTCACTTATATTTATAAATATTAAATTATGCTTTATACATAAATTACTTAATTCTGAATTTAACAAAATTGTATTAGTTTTATTTAAATAATTATTTTCATAATAACTTATTACAACTATTTTTGAGTCAGTATTTTCTTTTATGAGACTAATTAAATTTTCATATAAATTAATATATTTTTTTATTGTTTCTTTATTTAAATCTTTAGTTATTGCTTTTTTTGTAAGTTCTTCTTCACCAATACTTATTGTAATTAAATTGCTATTATGCATTAGTTCTTTTATATATTTTTTTTCATTATCATAATATTTATTGTCTTTTATTTCAAATAATAACTCTTCTAGTGTAAGATTTTTTTTACTTAAGTTTGTATAATTTTTTAAAACTTTTAAAGTTTCAAAATGTTTAGTTATATAATCATTATAACTAAAACCTTTTATATTAAAGGAAGTTTCCCCATAAGATACTCCATCTCCTAAAGATAATATGTTTATTTTAGTTTCTTTATTTAATATATATATTAAGTAAGTAAATACTGCACTTAATAAAATTATTATTATTAATTTATATTTTCTTCTCATAAATTACTCCATAAAAAAATGTAGATTTCTCTACATTATATTTCTTCTAATTTTATTTTAGCACCTACATTAGTTAGTTTGTGAATAATATTTTCGTAACCTCTTAAAATGTAATCTATATCATATATATAAGTTGTGCCTTCTGCTATTAACCCTGCTACTATAAGTGCAGCTCCTCCTCTTAAATCTGTTGCGTTTATTTCTGTACCATGTAATTCCGTTTTACCTTTAATAGTTGCAGTTAATCCATTTAACTCAATATTAGCTCCCATTTTTATTAGATAAGGATAATGTCCAATTCTATTTTCCCAAATGGTTTCTTCCATTTTACATATTCCTTCTGCTTGAGTTAATAGTACACTCATTGGTTGCCCTAAATCTGTTGGAAATCCTGGATAAACTAAAGTTTTAACATCAACTGGGAGTAGTTTATTGCATCCATTTATTATTACACTATCTTCATCAAATGTGAAGTTAACTCCCATTTTTTCTAAAGTTTCAAAAAGGGCTGTATTATGATCTTTTATTATGCCATTAATTTTTAAATTATCACCTAATAAAGCACCCATGATAATATAAGTTCCGGCTTCTATTCTATCAGGAATTACTTTAATTTCTGCTCCATGTAATTCTTTAACCCCAACAATTTCAATAACATCAGTTCCTGCACCCTTAATATTTGCTCCCATTTTATTTAAATAATTTGCAATGTTAATTATTTCAACTTCTTTAGCAGCATTTTTTATTCTTGTAATTCCTTCTGCTAATACTGCAGCATACATAATATTAATAGTAGCTCCAACACTGGCAAAATCAAGTTCTATATCTGCACCTTTTAAAGTATCTGCACTAATTGTATATTTATGTTTATATTTTGTTATTTTTGCTCCTAATGCTTTAAAACCTTTTAAATGCAAATCAATTGGTCTAGATCCTATATTACAACCTCCAGGAAAATAAATTTCACACTTTTTATATTTTCCAAGTAATACTCCCATGAAATAATATGATGCTCTTAACTTCACACTTAATTCTTGACTAATTAAAGTATTTTTTAAATTAGTTGGATCAATAGTAACTATATTTCCTTCTTGCACTATATCACAAGATAAAAGTTTAACAATATCAAATAAAGCATCTCTATCAGTGATATTTGGCACATTTTTTATAGTACAAGGACTATTTGCAAGCAAAGATGCTGGTATTAATGCAACTGCACTGTTTTTAGCACCACCAATTGTTATTGTACCTTTAAGTGGATTTCTCCCTTCAATTACAATTCTTTCCATTTTTCAACCTTCTTTATGTAAGATATAAAAATATATCTTTTACTATTATTTATTCAAAATTTGGGTATTTGTGCTAGTGCAACTTCCCATAAAAAAATATTACTATTAATAATGTATTTTAGTAATTATTTATATTTACGACTTTTCTCGTTTCAAACTTATAATATAATTTAAAGTTTGGTTTGTCAACCAAAATCCATCTTTTTCATGCCTTTGTAAAGATACAAAAAAACTTAGAAGCTTTATTTTCTAAGTTATGTTTAATAATTTTGTAAGTATATATTCATAGAAAGGATAATTATTATATGAAATTATATCTTTAGTAAAATAATTATTTATTAATTTATATAATACTATTATCTGCAATATGCATAGTATGGAAGTAGTAATTATTATTTTTATTTTATGTTTCATTGGCATCACTCAAATATACATCACAAGTTATTTTTTCTTTGGTATCAATATTAATTATTTTATTTGTATAGGTTACTTTTGCATCAACTTTTTCATTACTCATATTCTTGCATATTGTTTTATCACTATTTATTTTATATGTATTTCCCTCTGGTATAGTAGTTATTTGTACATATGAATTATTTTTTATTGCATAAATATTTATGTTTATATCAGCAGTTAATTTATTGTAATATACTTTGCATTTATCTTTTTTATTTGCACTTATTTTAAACTTTTGTGTTGTTTCATCATAAATTAATGTGCTATTATTTTCGCAGGTATATTTATCATAAGTATATCCATATAATGGTAATTTCTCTGTTAAAGTATATTCTTTTGTGTTTGGAGAAGTTTCAATTAAAAATTCAAGTGTTATGTCTGATGAGATAGTATTATCAAAATATAATGAGCATATTTCTTTTTTGTCAGTTGTTAGACTTACTTCCTTGGTTTCAATATTGTATGATAATGTAGAATTATTCTTACATTTATAACCTGTATATTCATATCCTGCATCTGGCTCTTTATCTACTACTTTATACGCAGTGTTATTATTTAACATTTTAGCATAATATCTGATAACTATATCATATTTATTCGCATCAAAATCTCCAACTTTTGTATTAATAAGTGATAATGTAGAATTATCTGTATAGTAACCATAAGAAATGAGTTTTGTAAAAAAGAATATTGTTAATATTATTGCTATACTTGATAAAATAGTTTTTTGTTTTTTAGTATTTGGATCTTTTATAAAATTTTTAATGTTATTTTTAATTAATAAAATCTTTTCTTTAATTTTTGGCTTCATGATAATAAATTCTTCTTTATAATCGTTAAATATTTCTATTAATTTATTTTGTGTAGATTTTAATTTTTCTTTTATTTTATTAAAATTTATCAATACTATCACCACTATTTATATAATGATTATATTGACTCATTTTTATTCATATTGTTTTTAAAATGTGTGAAATACCCATTATTAATAAAATAATAATACCAATTATGTTGGAATAAATTCCTAGTTTTTCTTTACCATATTTACCTATTAATAAACCTAAAAATGTAAATGATGCTGCACAAATGGAGAAGAATACTCCAGCTATTATTTTGTTATCAACAATCGCATTTAATCCAAATCCTGTTGAAAAACTATCTAAACTTACGGAAATAGAAATCAAAAATAAATTAATTAAATTTAAATCAAAATAATCTTTATCATTTTTTATTAGGCTCATTATCATTTCTATTGCTATAAAAACTAGAATTATACCTAAAAGAAAATTTACGTTTATATTTAAATAGTTAGTCATTTTACTTCCTAACATATTACCAAAAAGAGGCATAATAAAATGCATAATTCCTACTAAAAATGTTAATAATAATGTTATTTTTTTATTAATACCATAAGTACCTATACTTAAGCAGATTGAGAAAGTATCCATAGATAGAGAAATACCAATTAATAATAAAGAAACAATTATGGACACATTAAATCACCTTATTAAAATATATTAACTTTATTTTATTTTATTAATTATTTTTTTGGCATATAATTCATAATTTGTTTCATCTACATTTTTATCTTCATCGAGTAAGCATAATGGTGGAAATAAAACACACCACCAGTTTTCTCCTAAACCTTCTCCTAAAGTAATTACTAAGCTTTCATAGTTTCCTTCTTTATAATTTATACCTTTATAATTTTTTATAGGAAAGTAATTGTTACCATATGAAATATCATAAGTAACTGAATATTTTTTTAAAATTTCATCAACTTTATCTAAATTATGTGCTATCACTTTTCTCGCAGTTTCAACTGTGTCGACATTATTTAATAATTTATATAATTCTTTTTCTACATCGCTTTTTACTGATAATTTTAATTTTTGGTCTTCTTTATTATTACTATTTGCTATTACTCTAAATCGTATTGAATTTTTTGGTATTATTATTTTTTCTTTTTCGTTAAATCCTACTAAAATAATCGTTGTGAAAAATAATATAATAATTATTTTTTTCATATTATCACCTAAAATAATAATGATTAATATTTAATATTTCTATTCAAATAAAAAATCTATTTTGTTACAAATAGATATCTTTCGTAATTATTATAATCTTTTTCAATTGTCACTTTAGCATTCGGAATATTTTTTTGAACTAATTGTTTAATTAAGTTTCCTTCTTGATCTCCAATTTCAAATGCAATTAAAAAGGAATCGCTATCTAGGTTATCTTTTATTTTTTCAAGTATTACTTCATAGAAATATAAGCCATTATTTTCTGCATAGATTGCAATTTGTGGTTCAAACTTTATGTTTGGTGATACTTCACTATTATATGGTACATATGGGGGATTACTTATAATAAAATTATATTTATTTTTATTATTAAATTTTCTTATATCACATTTTTTAAAATTTATTGTAACATTGTTTATTTCACTGTTTTTTTTAGCTACTTTTAGTGCTTTTTCACTAATATCTATTGCATCAATTTCAATATTTTTAGAAAAGTGTTTTTTTAATGCAACTGATATACATCCTGATCCTGTACCAATTTCTAAAGCTTTTATGTTTTTAAAATTATTTTTTTCTAATCTTTCTATACTTTTTTGAACTAAATATTCAGTTTCAAATCTTGGTATTAGCACAGATTCGTTCACAATAATATTGCAATTAAAAAAGTCAACATTACCTATAATGTATTGTACTGGATAACCTGTACGTAACTTTTTTAATGCAATTTCTTGCTTATCCTCATCAATATACTTTTTTATTAATTCTGCATCCGTCATTAAGATATAAAGTTTTCTCCTGCTAATTTTAATTTCATATCTTCAGTTATTAGTGCTTCAATAATTGGTTCTAAATTACCGTCCATTACTCTATCTAATTCCATTACAGAAAAATTGATTCTGTGATCAGTTACTCTATTTTGAGGATAATTATATGTTCTTATTTTTTCTGAACGGTCTCCAGTTCCTATTTTTGTTTTTCTTTCTGCTCCAACTGCTGATTCTTGTTTTTGTTTCATATCATCATATAATTTTACTTTTAAAAGTTTCATTGCAGTTTCTTTGTTTCTTAATTGACTTCTTTCTGTTTGACATCCTACTACCACGCCGGTTGGGATATGTGTTATTCTTACTGCAGAATTTGCTGTATTTACTGATTGTCCTCCTGCTCCACTTGAATGGAAAACATCTATTTTTAAATCACTTTCCTTTATTTCTATATCCACATCTGTTACTTCTGGCATTACTAATACTGTTGCAGTTGATGTATGAACTCTTCCTTGAGTTTCTGTTACTGGTACTCTTTGTACTCTATGAGATCCACTTTCATATTTTAGTTTAGAATATACATTGTTTCCTTTAATTGTACATTCAATTTGTGAAAATCCTCCTGATGAACCTTCAAGTGAATTTAATACTTCTAGTTTCCACCCATTGTTTTCACAGTATTTTTCATACATTCTAAATAAATCACCTGCAAAAATATTCGCTTCATCTCCGCCAGCAGCACCTCTTATTTCCATTATTACATTTTTACCATCATTTTCATCTTTTGGAACAAGTAGAACTTCTAATTCTTTTTGAATACTTTCTAGTAATTCACTATTTGTAGCAATTTCAAGTTCGGCCATTTCTCTAAACTCTGGATCATTTAAAAGTGTTTTTGCAGAATTTAAATTATTCTCTACTTCTTTGTATTTAGAATAACAGTTTACAATTTCTTCTAGATCACTTTGTTCTTTAGATAAGTTCTTTAATTTATTATAATCATTTAAAACTTCTGGTTTTGTTAACTCTATTTTTAATTCTTCATATTTTTTTAAGATATTTTCTAATCTTTCAAACATAAAATCACCTTTTCTTTCTAAATTATATCATTTAAGCTTAAAAAAGTGAAACAGCAATATAGTTTCACCTTATATTATAGTTCCTCTGAATCATCAATTATAACTAGATCTTTTAAGTCGTCTTCTTCTTCATCCTCTGTTACATCTAAATCATCATCATAATAAACGTCTTCTTCTTCATCCATTTCGTCTTCTTCATCTATTTCATCAGTCGAATCTGAAAAATCTTCATCTTCATCCTCTACTACAATATCTTGTAAGTGATTAGTAGATAGATCCCAATAACCATTTGGTAATAAGACAAATTTTTTGTTTATAGATAGTAATTCGAAAAAATCTGCTATTTTTTCTTCTACCGTTTCTTCTGGTAATTCTAATATCTTACATACCTTTTTAAATAAATCTAGTAATTTCATTTTTTTATTTGCTTCTTCAAGTACTAAATATGCTATTTCATCATATGTCATACTTTCTAATTCTTCTTTAGTTTTATCTTTTAAATTCATAATTGTCTCCTTTTCGTATCATTATATGCTTAGTTTTATATTATTCCATTATATATTAATTATTTTATATAAAATCTACTACTATTTTTTTTGTTTCATCATCAAGTTTATAAATTAAAGTAATTTTGTCATTAATAATTATTTGTGATGATATTTTAATATCTTTTAATTCATAGTTTTTTTCTTTTAATAAGTAGTACATTGTATTATTATTAAAATTTATTTTAAATAAAAACTCCTCAGTTTCTCTTTCATAAATATTATTATTTAAATTAATTGTATTTTTTATACCTAAAGATTCCTCATATACAATAATATTATTTTCAAAAAAACACGTGGTATTATTTTTCTCAATCAATAATTTTTCATCATTAAAAAGTTGCCAATTTATTTCTCTTTTTATATGACCACCTCTTTTTTTCTAGAAAACTATAACACATGATATATATAATTTCAACATATTTTTTTACTTTTTTTACATAATAAATTTAGGTGATTAATTTGAGTAAATTTAAATATATATATAACCCAGTTATAAAACTCGGATTGTTTTTTATAATTAGTTGTATAATTTTAATTTTAGGAGTTAATATATATGCAAGAATTATTCCTAAACTTAATATAACAAATAATGGTACTTATTACTTATATGATAAAAATGATGTTTTAGTATATCAAGGAAGTAGTACATCATCTTGGGCTAATTTAAAAGATATAGATAATGATTTAAAAAATGCTGTTATAGCGATTGAAGATAAAAAATTTTATAACCATAGTGGATTTGATTATATAAGAATTGGTAAAGCAATGCTTACTAATATTAAAGCTAAAAAAATTGTTCAAGGAGCATCAACAATTACTCAACAATTAGTAAAAAATTTATATTTGGATTTTGATAAGACTTGGAAAAGAAAAATACAGGAAGCTTATTTAACTGTTATTACTGAAATACAATATAATAAAGATGATATTCTAGAGGCTTATTTAAACACTATTAATTATGGGAATGGAAATTATGGAGTTAGTAATGCAAGTAAATTTTATTTTAATAAGAATGTAAGTGATCTTACATTAGAGGAGTGTATCATGCTTGCAGGTATTCCAAAAAGTCCTAATAAATATAATCCAGTTAGTAGTAGAGAAAATTCTATAAAAAGAAGTAAAATTGTTGCTAAAGCAATGCTTGAAAATAATTATATATCTAGAGATACTTATAATAATTTAGATTTTGAAAGTGTTAATATTTATGGAAAAAAGAATGAAAATAATTTACAAACTTTAATGTATTATCAAGATGCTGTGTATAAGGAATTAGAAAAGTTAGGAATTAATAAAAATGTTTTAGCTACTGGGGAATTAAAAATATATACTAATTTAGACATTGAGAAACAAACTAGTTTAGAAAAAAGTATAATTAATAACATGACTGAAAATGAAGAATTACAGGTTGCTAGTGTAATAGTTGATCCTGATACTGGCAAGATTGAGGCTTTAACTGGCGGAAAAGATTATAGTTTAAGTACTTATAATAGGGCTGTTATGTCCAAAAGACAAGTTGGTTCTACTATGAAATCATTTTTGTATTATACTGCTCTTGAAAATAATATGACATCAAGTTCTAAGTTTAAAAGTGAACTTACTACTTTTAATTTATCAAATAAAGACATATATATGCCTAATAATCATGGAAATAAATATGCAAATAAAGAAATAACTATGGCTGCAGCTATTGCATTTTCAGATAATGTTTATGCTGTTAAAACTAATCTATTTTTAGGAACAGATGCCTTGGTTAATACTGCAAGTAAAGTTGGTATAAAAGAAAAATTAAATAGTATTCCTTCTTTAGCTCTTGGAACTGGGGAAATTAATATTTTAGATTATGCAACTGGTTATGCTACACTTGCAAGTGGTGGATATAAAAAAGACCTTTACTTAATAAGAAAAATTGAAGATAAAGATGGAAATGTTATATATATCAAAGAAGAAGATAAAAGTTTAGTTTTAAATCCAAATTATGTATATATATTAAATGAATTACTAAGTAATACTACAAATAGTGTTTTTAAAGATTATACATCTGCTACTGGATTATCAATTGCTAGTAAACTTAGTAGAAAATATGCAATTAAAACAGGAACTACTGAATCTGATTACTGGACTTGTGGTTATAATAAAGATGATTTAATATTAGTATGGGTTGGATACGATGATAATAGAGAATTTGAAAAAAATTATGGTTATATTAGTAAAAATATTTGGGCTGATACCATGGAAAGTATTCAGGAAAATCTTCAAAAAGATAATTGGTATAAGAAACCTGCAAATGTTGTTGGTATTATATTAGATGCTGTTACTGGAGAGGCTACTAATGATAAAAATAAAGGAGTTATTTACTATTATTTAAAAGGTAGTGAACCTAGTATTAGTAATGCTATATATGTAAAAAAAGAGGATTAATTTAATAAAAATTCCTCTTTTCTATTTTTCTATAGATATTATGTATTTTACTTCGTTAGTAGTTTCATTTTTTTCTAGTTTAACTGTGTAATTACTTTGTTTTAATTCATTTGTTACTTTATCTATTAACCCATTTGCTAGTGACATATCTTTAGAAATTTTTGGCTCATCTGTTTCAACTTTTTTTGATGGAATTTCGAAATCCAAAAAATCTACTTCTTCTTCTTTTTTGTCATTTTCTTCTAAAATATTCATATTTGTTGCTTCTTTTTCAAGTTCATTAAAGAATTTATTTGGTACTTCTTTTATTTTAGGTGGAATAAAATTATTTATTAATTCAGATATATCTATTTGTTTTCTTGTTTCATTATTTGATGTATTTTCATTTTCTTTTGATTTATTTGTTAATTCAGGTTTATCCTTAAGCATTTTATCTAATTCTCTTACAGTTAATCTCTCTTTAATAATCTTTTCTAACCATTTGTTTTGAAGTTCTTCTGTATTTAATTGTAATAAACTTCTTGCATGTCTTTCAGATATTTTTCCTTCAATTAATGCTTCTTGTACTTCTTCACTTAAAGAAAGTAATCTTAGTTTATTAGAAATAGCTGATTGACTTAGACCCATTTTTTTTGCTAATTCTTCTTGGGTTAAGTATCCTTTATCAAGAAGTTGTTTATATGATTTTGCTTCTTCAATACTTGATAAATCTCTTCTTTGAATATTCTCTACAATTGCTACTTCTGCACTTTTTTTGTCGTCTATTTTTGATATTATTGCTGGTACTGATGAAAGTCCAGCCATTTTTGCGGCTTTATAGCGTCTTTCTCCTGCTATAATTTCAAATTTATCTCCTAGACGTCTTAAAACAAGGGGTTGAATAATCCCATGCTCTTTTATAGAAGATGACAATTCTTTCAATGCTGTTTCATCAAATGCAATTCTCGGTTGAAATCTATTAGGAATTATATCTTCAATAGGTACATTTAAAATTTGTGACTCAGTATTCACTATTCTCCCCTTTACCTTTCTATTTTATTCTATCTTATTTGTTATTATTTTACAAGTGGTTTTTGAAGAATTTGATTATAAGATCTTGGATATTTTTTATCAATTTCTTTACATTTTTTTATTACAATTAAACTTCTTTTGCTTTTATTTTCCGGTAATTCAAATTCTTCTACTTTGATAATTTTTGAGTTAAGTACTTGTAATGTTTTTATACTTTCTTCAAGCTCTTCTTCTATGTTTCCTTTCATGGCAATAAATAATCCATCGTTTTTTAAAAATGGTAATGATAATTCTGCCAATATTCTTAAATGTGATACTGCTCTTCCAGTAACAACATCAAAACTATTTCTTTTTTCCTTTATATAACTTTCACTTCTGTCATTTATTACTTCTACATCTTTTAAATTGAGTTTATCACATATTAGGTTTAAAAACTTAGTTTTTTTATTATTTGAATCTAATACTGTTAGTTGTAAATTTGGAAAAAATATTTTTAAAACTATACCTGGAAAACCTGCTCCACTTCCTATATCTAATATTTTATAATTATTATTTAAATCTATTACTTTACTTATAGTTAGTGAATCATAAAAATGAAGTAAGTATACTGAATTTTCTTCTTTTATGGCAGTTATATTTGTATGACTATTATATTTACTTAATTCTTTATAATAAATATTTAAATCATTTAATTCTTTGTCCGTTATATTTATGTTCAATTTTTTAACTTCTTCAATAAATTCATTTTTATTCATTTTTACCGTATTCTTTCTTTAAATATATAGCTAAAATTGTTATGTCGGTTGGGTTAACTCCACTAATTCTTGATGCTTGTGCTATTGTTTTTGGTCTTACTTTATCAAGTTTTTGTTTTGCTTCACTAGCTAAATTTTTAATTTTTGCATAGTCTATATCATCCGGAATTTGTTTTTCTTCAACTTTAATTAATTTTTCGCTTTCTTTATATGCTTTTTGTATATATCCTTGATATTTTGTTTCAATAAATACTTGCTCTTTAACTTCATTTGAAAATGGAAAATTTGTAAACTTTTCTAAAAAATTAAAATCAATTTCTGGTCTTTTTAATAATTCATAATAAGAAATAGAATTTTTAGGAATTTGTTTATTTTCGTTCAAAAATATTTCTTTTACTTTTTCATTTAAAGTTAATTTTTTTTCTTTAAGCATTAAAGTTAATGCTTGTATATCTTGAATCTTTTTTAATAATCTATTATGTTGCTCTTCATTAATTGCATTTATTTTATAAGCATACTCTCTTAATCTTAAATCGGCATTATCATGTCTTAAAAGTAATCTGAATTCTGCTCGACTTGTTAACATTCTATATGGATCTGTAACTCCTTTAGTTACTAAATCATCTATTAAAACACCAATGTAGGCTTCACTTCTTTTTAGAATTAGAGGATTTTTATTTTGAACTTTTAAACTTGCATTTATTCCAGCAATTATCCCTTGTCCAGCTGCTTCTTCATAACCACTTGTTCCATTTATTTGACCAGCTGTAAAAAGTCCTTCTATTATTTTACTTTCTAAACTTGGATTAATTTGCATAGAATCAATGGCATCATACTCGATAGCATATGCATACTTTGTTATTTCTGCATTTTCAAGACCTTTTAAACTATGTACCATCTTTTCTTGTACATCCCTTGGCATACTTGTTGAAAAACCTTGTAAATACCATTCATCATAGTAAACACTTTCTGGTTCTAAGAATAATTGATGTCTTTCTTTATCATGAAATCTCACTACTTTATCTTCAATTGAAGGACAATATCTTGGTCCTACTCCAGTCGCATATCCACCATACATAGCTGATTTTTTTAAATTTTCTTCAATTATTTTATGAGTAGTTGCATTTGTATATAGTAAATAGCATTTTTGTTGTTTATTTAATTCATATTGAGGTGCAATATCATGGCTAAATGTCCAGTAAGTATTATCACCACATTCTTCATGCATAACTGAAAAATCTATAGATTCCTTTTTTATTCTAGGTGGTGTACCAGTTTTTAGTCTTATAATATTAAAACCAAGTTTTTTTAAATTATCACTTAAGAAATTACTTCTTTTTTCACCATGAGGTCCACCTTCTGTATTTTCACTTCCAATTAAAATATTAGATTTTAAATATGTTCCAGTTGTCAAAACTACAGTCTTTGCTTTTATTTCTTCCCCTGTTTTTAAAATAATACCATTTATTTTGTTGTTAATAACTATCAAGTTTTCAACAAGGCCTTCTTTTATTTCTAAGTTAGAATTATTATTTAAGTATTCAAGCATTTTCTTTGGATATATTTTTTTATCTGCTTGAGCTCTTAAACTTCTTACTGCCGGACCTTTTGAATTATTTAACATTTTTATTTGAAAATGAGATAAATCTGCTACAACACCCATTAAACCACCTAATGCATCAACTTCTCTAACTATTATACCTTTTGCTGTTCCTCCAATAGAAGGATTGCAAGGCATATCTGCAATATTATTTTTATTCATAGTTATTAAAAGAGTTTTCATGCCCATTTTTGCTGCAATATTTGATGCTTCACATCCAGCATGTCCTCCACCTACTACAATTACATCATACATATTATCACTACTTTCCTAAACAAAAATTACTAAATAATGTATTTATTAATTCATCTTGATATACTTCTCCAGTAATTTCTCCTAAATAATTCCAAGCATTAGTAATATCTATCTCAATAATGTCAACTGGTATACTATTTTCTAAATTAGTAATAGCATTTTTAATACTATCTAATGCTTTTTTTAGTAAATCTATTTGTCTTACATTTGACATATAGGTTAAATTTTTATTGTTAATTTGATCTAAACCTAATTTTTCTATAATTTTATTTCTTAAAGTATCTAATCCATTTGAAGTGAGTGTGTTTCCTTCAATGTAGCTATCTGAAATATCTACTTTTTTAGGAAGATCATTTTTATTTACAAATATTATTAGTTTATCTTGAGATATTTTTTTTATTAATTTTATTTCATCATTATTAATTTCTTCATTATTATTTAATACTAGAATTACAATATCTGCTGAATCAATATATGAAAGACTCTTTTTTACTCCGATTTGTTCTACTAAATCGTTTGTTTCTCTTATACCAGCAGTATCTATAAAGTTAATTTTAAAACCATTTATTGTTATTGTACCTTCAACTACATCTCTTGTTGTACCTGCTATGTCTGTTACTATAGCTTTTTCTTCATCAATCAAACTATTTAAAATACTACTTTTTCCTACATTAGGTCTACCTACTAATGCTATATTAATTCCATCTTTTATAAGCTTTCCATTCCTTGAATCTTTTAATATTGATGAGATGTCATCATCTATTTTTTTTAGTTTTGGGAGCAGTTTTTCTTTAGTTAATTCCTCAATATCTTCATACTCTGGATAATCAATATTTACTTCAATGTTTGCCATTATACTAACTACTTTTTCACGCAAGCTTTTAATTTTTTTTGTAAGTGCACCACCCATGTTATTTAGAGCCAATTTTCTAGCATTGTCACTTTCTGAAGTAATTAAATCATTTACTGCTTCAGCTTCAATTAAATCTATTCTTCCATTTAAAAAAGCTCTTTTCGTAAATTCACCAGGTTCTGCTAATCTACAACCTTTTTCTAATAATAGTTCTAATATTTTATACATAGTATTTTTTCCACCATGACTATTTATTTCAATCACGTCTTCAGTAGTATACGTCTTTGGAGATAACATTGTTGTAACTAATACTTCATCTATTTTTTCATCTTTATCTATTATAAAACCATAACTTATTGTATGACTTTTTACTTTTGTTAAATCTTCTCCTTTAAAAATAGAATTAACTATATTAATAGAAGATGGTCCACTTACTCTAATTATTCCAATAGCTCCTAATCCTAATGATGTTGATATTGCACATATTGTATCTTCCATATTTACTCCCTTTCTTCCGGTATTATATTAGCACAAAAATAATAATATTTCATTAAAAAAACTTGGGAATACCAAGTTTTGGGTACTTTTTAGTCAATAGGTTTAATTACAACATGACGATTTGGTTCTTCACCAGTACTTTCAGTTTTAATTCCTTTCCAATTAGTTAAGGCATTGTGTATAATTCGTCTGTCGTAAGCGTTCATATTTTCTAAATGAACTTCCATTTTTGTTTTTGATACTTCTTTAGCTAAATTTTTAGCTAGTCTTTCTAATCTTTTTTGTTGTTTTTCTCTATAATTTTCAACGTCCAAAGATATAAATGGTTTTATATTTAAATCTGTAATTATTTTTTGTTTTAAAATATTTTCAATAGATTTTAATGTATTTCCATTTTTTCCTATAATAATTGGATTGTTATTTGTAAATAATTTTATATAAATAACATCTTCTCTAATTTTGGATTCGAAATTTACTGTTAAATTCATATTAGTTAATAATTCTTCTAAAAAGTTTTTAATGTAATTAACTAGTTCTTCTTTTGTTATTACTGTTAATTCAATGGTATTATTCTTGTTAAATAAGCCACTTTTCTTTTCAGAATATCTATAATAAAAATCTTTTTGTTCTAAATTATTTTCAGTACAAACTTCTTGAAGTAATGTTTCTAAATCTTTACCTTCTTTTTTAATTATTTCCATATTTTAGACCTCTTTTCTCTTCCAATTTATCCTTAATTAATCTTTTTTTATTTTTATCACTTTTATCTGGTTTATCTTTTTTTTCATTGGTTAATCTTTTAAAGATAAATGTTTGAACAGCGATAAATGCATATGTTACAATCCAGTAAAATGATAATGCAGTTGAAAGTGAAAACGATGTTATTATAATTACTATTGTCATTATATTAGTCATCATATTCATTTGATTTTTCATTTCGCTATTACCAGTGTTTGCTGTTGCACTCATTGAATATTTAAATGAGAAATATGTACTTAATGCAATTAAGATAATTAAAATAATATAGAAATAATTACCATTACTTAGTCCAACGTATGGAGTCATACCTAAGTTAAATCCTAATAAACTACCTTCAAAAATTGCTGGAACTCTGTTAATTGCTTCTAAGAATGCAAAGAATATTGGAAGTTGAAGAAATGCTATTAAACAGCCACCCATTGGTTTTACATTATATTTTTTATAAATTGCCATCATTTCTTGACTTTTTAACATCATTGATTCTTGGTCAGTTCTTCCGCGATATTTTAATTCTAGCTTTTGAATATCTCTTTGCACTTTTTGCATATTTTTGCTTTGTTTATGAGTTTTGTATGAGAATGGGAATAAGATTATTCTTATTAGTAATCCTACTATAATTAGTGATACTCCCATATTGCCAACTAGTGATCCTAATTTTAAAATTAAATAGGCAAGTGGTTTAACAAATAAAAATTCCCAAATTCCTGAACTCTTGTTAGAATTAATTTTAAAATTTTCACATGTAGGTAATTTTTTTAATGATATTTTTAATTCTTTATCATAAGATTCATATAACTTATATAATTCAGAATTTTCTTCTGGTTTACATAATATATTTTTTTGTAAATTTTGCCCGGTTTCTTTATATTGAACTATTTTATTATCGTCATCTTTTATATAATTGTTACTTCCACAGCCAGTAGTCATTAGAAGCATCATTACTATAATAATACTATATATTTTCTTTTTCATATTTATCTCCTTTTTTTATTAAAGATATCAATTCTTGTTCCATTTGTGAATATTTAATATCTAATATTTCCTTTTTACATATTATAATATAGTTTCTGTTATTTTTAAACATTTTAATATTATTATCAACTATTTTTCTAATTTGTCTTTTAATTTTGTTTCTAGTAACTGCTTTTCCAACTTTTGTACCGACTGCAATTCCAAATTTTGGTTGTTCTTCATCCTTTAATATATAATATATAACATAATATCTATTTTTTTTATATAGACCGTTATTAATTATATTATTAAATTCAATGTTTGATCTTACTATGCTTTTCTTTTTCATATTAAAAAATTCGTAAGAAACTATTTAGTTAATTCCTTACGACCTTTTCTACGACGATTGTTTATAATCTTTGTTCCTTTTCTCGCAAAGAAACCATGCTTTTTTGCTTTTTTACGATTATTTGGTTGATAAGTTCTTTTCATGTGAATTCCACCTCTTTCTTCAAGCAATGTTATTATAATATTAAAATGTAATTCATGTCAAGAAAATAAGTTGTTAATTTAGTTAAGTTTTAAAGTAATTCTACAAATTTCTACATTTTTGTTAATAATTATTAGAGTTTTCAATTTTTTTTATGTTGATAACTACTCATTTGTTAACAAAATGTTATTGTTTTTCTTTTATTTACGGAGTAAAATAAGTTTTCAACATTATTAACATTTCCATGCACTTAACTCATGTTGTTAATATGTTAACAAAGTTAATATTTTTTGTTAATAATGTTAATAAGTTTAAATTTTTACTTATTTTAAAAGAAAAATTTTGTTAGTTTATTTGTTAATAACTTAAAAAGGCAAAGTTTGTCTTGTAATAAAAAAGTATTTAATTTATAATTGTTTTGAGAGATATTTTTGAAGGTGGGGTGAGGTATTGAATAAAGAGGAATTGTTTGCTAATTTTTTGAACGAAATTTCTAAATCAGTAGTTGATATTACTTTTTCTGTAATGTTTGCTAACTTACAATTAATGAGTATAGATGATGAGGAAGTAGTTTTTATGGTTTCTATGGATTTTCAAAAAACCAGTCTTCTTACTAGATACCTTGATCTTATTGAAGAAACGCTTTTTTCTTTAACTAATAAAAATTATACTGTTAAGATTTTAACTAAAGAAGAATATGCTGAACTTTATCAAAATGTTCCACCTGATTCGGATGTACAAGATGTTCAAGAAAAAATAGGCGATAAAACTAATGATTGGAATACTAATTTAAATCCTAACTATACATTTGATAATTATATTGTTGGAGAATCTAATCGACTTGCCTTTATATCTGCAATGGGAGTTGCTCAATCACCAGGAACTATTAGAAATCCATTATTTATATATGGAAGAAGTGGTATTGGTAAAACACATTTAATGCATGCTATTGGAAATTATATTACAAAATCATCTGATAAAAAGGTTCTTTATACAACTAGTAATGATTTTAGAGATGAATACGCTGGTATATCAAGATTTGAGAAAGGTGAAAAAGCTTTAGAATATGCTAATAATTTCAAAAATAAGTACCGTGATGTGGATGTGTTAATAGTTGATGATATTCAATTTTTAGTTGGTGCTGATAAAACTCAACAAGAATTCTTTCATACATTTGAATATTTACACCAAAATAATAAACAAATAATTATTTCAAGTGATAAATCACCAGATGATTTAAAGAAAATTGAAGAAAGACTTAGAAGTAGATTTACTTGGGGACTTCCTGTTGATATTTATCCGCCTGATTTTGAACTAAGATGTAATATTATTAAGCATAAATTAAAAAATACAAGTATTGGTGATAAAGTTAATAAAGATGTAATTGAGTATATTGCAAACGCTTGTCCAAATGATGTTAGACAAATTGAAGGCACTATTAATAGACTTCTTGCTTATACAGCAATGATGCTTCCTAATGTAATTACTCTTGATTTTACTATTGAAGCTATTAAAGATTATGTTAATATTAATGTTTATCAAGAAAATTCAATATCACATATACAAAAAGTTGTAGCAGACTTCTTTAAAGTTACTGTAGATGACTTAAAAAGTAAGAAAAGAAGTAATAATATAGCAAGGCCAAGACATATTGCAATGTACTTGTGTAGAATTGAAACTGAAGAAAATTTAGCTAAAATTGGGCTTGAATTTGGAGGAAGAGATCATTCAACAGTGGTGGCTTCTTGCGATAAAATTAAAAATGAATTAAAAAATAATACAACACTTGATAATATGTTGAAAGAAATTAAATCTAAGTTATAGGATTGTTGATAAATATATAGTTATTAACTTAGGAAAATAAATGAATTAAGTTGATAATTAATGAGTTTTCAACATTTTAAACACTATAATAATAATAACATTAATAATAAAAAAGAAAGAAGGAATGAAAATGAAATTTGTTATTGATAAGAATGTTTTGTTAGAAGCTTTAACTAATGTTATAAGAGCTATTGGCACTAGAACAACTATACCAATATTAAATGGTATAAAGTTTGATTTAACTGAAGATGGTTTATATTTACTTGCAAGTGATTCTGAACTTACTATAAAAGTTAAGATTGAAGAAAAAAATATTAAAAGTATTGATGCTTGTGGTAGTATGATTATTCAAAGTAAATATATATTAGAAATAATAAGAAAAATGCCTTCTAATGTAATTAATTTTGAATCTATTGATAATAGTAAAATAAAAATATATACAGAAAATAATGAATATAATTTAAATTGTTATGATCCAGTTGATTATCCAATTATAAATTTAGATGAAAGTAAAGAACCTATTACTATGAAAGGTAAAGTATTTAAGCAAATTATTAATGAAACTTCTTATGCTGTATCTACTCAAGAAGTTAGACCTCTTTTAACTGGTATTAATTTAAAAATTAATGGAGATATGTTAGAGTGTATTTCAACTGATTCTTATAGACTTGCTAAGAAAAATGTTAAATTAAGTGGATTTGTTAATAATCAAGTTAATATTGTAATTCCTGGAAGAAGTATTAATGAACTTGAAAAGATACTTGGTGATGATGATGATGATTTAATATTACATATATTTAATAATAAAATATTATTTAAGTATAAAAATTTAGAATTTCAAACTAATTTATTAAGTGGAACATATCCAGATACAAATCATTTTATTCCAAATGAATTTGCATACATTATTAATTTAGATTTAAGGAGTTTTAATGATGCAGTTGATAGAGCTAGTTTACTTGCGCAAAGTAAAGATAAAAATATAGTTAGGGTTTTAATAGATGATAAAAATATGATTATATCATCAAGCGCTTCTGAGATTGGTAAAACTGAAGAAAAATTAAATATAGAATGTAGTAACAAAGAAAAATTAGAAATTGCATTTTCTTCAAGATATATGTTAGAAGCTTTAAAAGTTATTAAAGATGAAAATATACTTTTACTTATAAATAGTGATGACAAACCTATACTTATTAAATCAGTGAAGGATGATTCATTGGTAGAACTTATTTTACCAGTAAAAACTTATTAATTTATAAAGAAATCTTAAAATTTAAAAGGTTTCTTTTTTTTCGACAATTTTTTTATATTTAATGTGTTATAGTAGAAAATAATTTTTTAGGGGGAGTATATGAATTATTTTATTAATAGTAGTACTGTAGCGCTTTTAAAAGATGGAAAGAAAACAATAATATACGATGTTGAAAAGTCAGTAGTTATTAACAAAAGTATTAGAAGTATAATTGAATTTAATTGTAATTATTATGGACACTCGGTAAATGGAACTAAGAAAGCAATTAAGAAATTATTGAATATCAAATACAGAGTTCCAATAGTAGTATCTATAAGTAATAATTATACATTAATACCGGTAGGAAATATAAGAAATGATATGTGTTTGTTTTTAGTTACAAGTAAAATTATTGATTATGAAAAATGTAATGATTATCTTGAAATAAATTGTGTAAATAATAATAAATTTAAAGTAAATTTTTCGATAAATAGTTTTGAAAAATTATTAATTAATTCGATTAGAATAAATAATTTATTAATTAGTAGAAAAAATAATAATTATGTTTAAAATATAGTTATTTTGTGATATAATTAACTTAGGTATAGGAGTACTTGAAATACCATTATATTAAATATACATCAAAAGAAAGGTTAATTATGAAAATTAAGTCATTAAAAATTAATAATTTTAGAAATTATTCTAAATGTGAATTATCGTTTAATGATAAACTTAATATTATTTGTGGAAATAATGGTGTAGGTAAAACTAATTTAGTTGAGGCTATATATGCACTTTCCATAACAAAATCTTTTAGAACTAATAATGATAGAAATTTAATAAAGAATGGTGAATTAAGTACAAAAATAGAGGGAGTAGTAGAAAATAATACCGAAAATGATTATCAAGTAATTATTAATAAAGAAGGTAAAAAAGTTAAAATAAATAATAATATTATTTCGAAAATAAGTGATTATATTACTGATATATTTGTAGTTTTGTTGCAACCCGAAGAACAAATTATTTTTAATGATTCTCCTAGTGAAAGAAGAAAATTATTAAATATTGAGATAAGTCAATTAAAAAAAGAATATTTGGATTATTTAAATCTTTATAATAAAGTGTTAAAACAAAGAAATTTTTATTTAAGAGAATTATATTTAAATGGTAATGCTAGTAGAGATTTTTTAAATATTTTAACTAAAAAATTAATTGATTATGGACTTAAAATTTATAATTTTAGAAATGAATTTATTAATAATGTAAATAAGTATATTGGTGATTATTATAGTACTATCTTTAGTGATGGGAATCTTTTAATTAAATATGTTTCAGTATATGAAAATAAAAGTGAAGAAGATTTATATTTAATGTATGAGAAAAATTATAATAAAGAGATTAACAATGGTAAAACATTACATGGTATTCATCATGATGACTTAATATTTTATCTAGATGGTAAAAATATTGCTGAATGGGGAAGTAATGGGCAAAAGAAAAATGCTATTTTTTCTTTTAAATTAGCAGAAATTGATGTTATTTATAATTTAATTAAAACTAAACCGATTTTTATTTTAGATGATTTGTTTAGTGCGTTAGATAATGAAAAAATAAGAAAAATATTAAAAATACTTGATAAAGATATGCAAACATTTATTACTACTACTGATGTTAAAAAGATTAATAAGAAATATCTTGTTAATGCAAAAATAATAAATGTTATAGATGGTAAAATAAGGGAGGTATAAAAGATGGAAGAGAATAATAAAGTACATTATGATGTAAGTGATATTCAAGTTTTAGAAGGTTTAGAAGCCGTTAGAAAAAGACCAGGAATGTATATAGGTACAACTGATGTTAAAGGATTACATCATTTAGTTTGGGAAATAGTTGATAATGCTATTGATGAAGCTTTAGCTGGTTATTGTAAAAATATTGAAATAATTATTAATAAAGATAATTCAATAACTGTTAAAGATGATGGTAGAGGTATTCCAGTTGGTGTTCATCCAAAGACAGGTATTTCTACAGTTGAGACAGTTTATACTGTTTTGCATGCTGGTGGTAAATTTGGTGGCGGAGGCTATAAAGTTAGTGGAGGTCTTCATGGAGTTGGAGCTTCTGTTGTTAATGCTTTATCAAAATGGGTAAATGTAACTGTGTATAAAGATGGTAAAATATATGAAGCTAAGTTTGCTGATGGGGGAAAAATAGTACAAAAGTTGACTGTTATTGGAGAATGTGAAGCAAATAGAACAGGTACTCATGTTACTTTTAAACCAGATCCTGATATATTTGATACTGATATATATGATTATGAAACATTAAAAGTAAGAGTTAGAGAATTAGCATTTTTAAATAAAGGATTGTGTTTAACTTTAAGAGATGACAGAGATGATGAAGATACTACTGGTGAAAAATTTTTATATGAAGGTGGTATTTCGGAGTATGTTAAGTACTTAAATCAAAATAAGACACCTATACATAAAGAAATTATTCATTTGGAAGGTGAAGAAGAAGGAATTATTTTTGAAGTTGCTATGCAATATAATTCTGGATATACAGATAGTATTTATTCATTTGTTAATAATATAAATACTCATGATGGTGGTACACATGAAGAAGGTGTTAGAAGAGCTTTAACTAGGGTTATTAATAGTTATGCTAGAAAAAATAATATTTTAAAAGAGAAAGATGATTCTTTAACTGGTGATGATGTTAAAGAAGGTCTAACTATGATAGTATCTTGTAAGCATCCTAATCCACAATTTGAAGGTCAAACTAAAGGAAGATTAGGAAATTCTGAAGTTAGAAAGCTTGCTGATAATGTTTTTTCTGAAGGATTTGAAAGATTTTTATTAGAAAATCCTGAGGATGCTAAAATTATTGTCGAGAAAACTATGACTGCCGCTAGAGCAAGAGTTGCAGCTAAAAAGGCAAGAGAACTTACAAGAAGAAAAGGCGATTTAGATGTTGTTAATTTTGGAGGTAAATTAGAAGATTGTAAAGATAAAGATCCTTCAAAATGTGAAATATTTATAGTCGAAGGTGATAGTGCAGGTGGTTCTGCTATTAAAGGTAGAAATTCTATGACACAAGCTATATTACCGCTTAGAGGAAAAATATTGAATGTTGAAAAAGCAAGAGTTGATAAAGCTTTATCTAATGAAGAAATAAGAACAATTATTACTGCTTTTGGTACTGGTATTGGACAAGAATTTGATTTAAGTAAATTAAGATATCATAAGATAATAATTATGACCGATGCCGATGTTGATGGTTCACATATTAGAGTTTTATTACTTACTTTATTTTATAGATTTTTTAAACCAATAGTAGAAGCTGGACATGTTTATGCTGCTCAACCTCCATTGTTTTGTATAAAACATGGAAAAACTATTAAATATGTTTTAAATGAAGAAGAAAAAGAATCATATTTAGCGTCATTAAATCCTAATACAAAATGTGATATTTCTAGAATGAAAGGTTTAGGAGAAATGGATGCTGAAGAATTAAATGAAACTACAATGGATATTAATACAAGAGTACTTAGAAAAATAACTGTTCAAGATGCTATTGATGCTGATGCTGCATTTAGTAGATTAATGGGTGAAGAAGTTGAACCTAGAAGAAAATTTATTGAAGAAAATGCTGCATTTGCAGAAAATCTTGATATATAGGGAGGTATGAATTATGCATCATGAGAGAGATAGATTGCAAGAAAATGATATAGTAAATGAAATTGAAACTTCTTTTATTGAATATTCTATGAGTGTTATAGTATCACGTGCTTTACCAGATCTAAGAGATGGTTTAAAACCTGTTCATAGAAGAATATTATGGAGTATGTATGAGTCTGGTTATACGCCTGATAAGCCACATAAGAAGTCAGCTCGTATAGTTGGAGATGTTATGGGTAAATATCATCCACACGGCGATTCTAGTATATATGAAGCGATGGTAAGAATGGCACAAGACTTTAACTATACTATTCCACTTATTGATGGACATGGTAATTTTGGTAATATAGCTGGTGCTCCAGCTGCTGCTATGAGATATACTGAATCTAGATTATCTAAGATATCATTGGAATTACTTAGAGATATTAACAAAGATACTGTTAATTTTGGACCTAATTTTGATGAATCTGAAAGAGAACCTGAGATATTACCATCAAGATTTCCAAATATATTAGTAAATGGAACAATGGGAATTGCTGTTGGTATGGCAACAAATATTCCTCCACATAATTTAGGAGAAGTTATTGATGGTTGTGTAGCTTATATAGATAATCCAGAGATTGATACTTTAGGATTAATGCAATATATAAAAGGACCAGATTTTCCTACTGGAGGTACTATTTTAGGAAATAGTGGTATTAAAAAAGCTTATGAAACTGGTCGAGGTAGTATTACTATAAGAAGTAAGGCTACCATTGAAGAAAAAGATGGAAGGCATTATATCATTGTTAATGAGGTTCCTTATGGAGTTAATACCTCAGAACTTAAGACTAAGGTAGCTGAGCTTGTTCACAATAAAGTTATTGATGGAATAGCAGATTATCACACTGATTTAAAAAATGGTGTAAAAATAACTATTACTTTAAAGAAAGATGCTAATCCACAAGTTGTTTTAAATAATTTGTATAAACACACTCAATTTCAAACAAGTTATAGTATAATACTATTAATGATTGATAATAAAGTTCCTAGAACTTTAGGTTTGAAAGATATTATTTCTAAATACATTAATTATCAAGAAGAAGTAATTATCAGAAGAACGAAATTTGAACTTGATAAAGCACTTAAAAAGGTACATATTTTAGAAGGTTATAAGATAGCTTTAGATAATATTGATGATTTTATAAAAATTATTAAAGAATCTGAAACAGATTTAATTGCAAAGCAACAATTAATTAATAAATATTCTTTAACTGAAATTCAAGCGGATAGTATCTTAGAATTAAAATTAAGAAGATTAACTGGTCTTGAAAGAAATAAAATTGAAGAAGAATTAAAGGATTTATTACAAAAAATTGAAGAATATAAGGCTATATTAGCATCTAGAGAAAGAATTTTAAGTATTATTAAAGAGGAATTACTTGAAATTAAAGCAAAATATGATGTAGATAGAAGAACTAATATAGATATGACAGCAATAGAATATATTGAAGATGAGTCACTTATTCCTGAAGAGGATGCAATGGTAGTTCTAACAAATAAAGGATATATTAAGAGAACAACTAATGATACTTTTAAGGTACAAAATAGAGGTGGTGTTGGAGTTAAAGGTGTAACAACAAATGATGAAGATTTTGTTGAACATTTAATTAATTTATCAACTCATGACTATTTGATGTTCTTTACAAATAAAGGAAAAGTATATCGTTTAAAAGGTTATGAAGTTCCTGAGTTTAGTAGACATTCAAAGGGATTGCCAATAATTAATTTACTTCAAATAGATAAAGATGAAAGAATTAATTCAATGGTTAAAGTTACTAAGGAAGAAAAGGCAAAATATTTATTATTTGCGACGAAGAAAGGTATTGTTAAGAAAACCTTAATACAAGAATTTGACAGTATTAGATCATCTGGAAAAATATGTATTAATCTTTCAGAAAATGATGAGCTTATTGATGTTAAGAAAACATATGGAGATAGTTTAGTTCTTCTTGGAAATACTAATGGAAGAATGGTTAAATTTAACGAAAATGAAATTAGACCAATGGGAAGAACTGCTACTGGTGTTAAAGGTATTAATTTAGACGGTGGCAAATGTATTTGTTGCGAAGTTGTTTCTGAAGAATCAATGATATTACTTGTTACAGAAAAAGGTTATGGAAAAAGGACTAAAGTAAGTGAATTTAGACAAACAAAACGTGGTAGCAAAGGCGTTCTTGCTTTAAATATTACTAATAAAAATGGTTCTTTAGTTGCTTCTAAAATTGTTGAAGAAGATAAAAACGCTATTATAATGAGTAATTCTGGTATAACTATTAAATTACCAGTAGATCAAATTTCAATTTTAGGTAGAGTTACTCAAGGTTTAAGATTAATTAACCTTAAAGATAATCAGATTGTGGCAACAGTAAGTATTGTTGAAAAAATTGAAAATATTGAAGAATAATTTTAAAAAAATATTTCCCGGGAAATATTTTTTTTGTGTAATATTGAGTTAAGCTATATATTTTTAATAATTAAAAAAAAATATATATAATTGTAATTGTTAGAATTATTTCCCGGGAAATATTTCCGGTACTCATAAGGTCCTTAATTTTTAGAATGTTCGTTTTTTGTTCGTGTAATATTTCCCGGGAAATATTGTCCGATAACTATAATGTACCGGATTAAAAACATAGTCGAGTTACTAATACATTTAGCTTGTAGTATATTTATCAATATGCTCTATTTTTTAAATTGTTGATGTTTCACGTGAAACATTATGTTGAAAACAATTAATTTAGAATTTAATTATTCTACTGCTTTTGCTTTTCAGATTTTAATTGTTGGTTTTTTGTGAAGTTATTGTTATAGAATATACTATTTTTATAAAAAATAATTTTTTATATATAATGGTTATTTATAATTTGATTAATTTTTTTTAATATTAGATTTTATGTTTCACGTGAAACATTGTGTTGATAACTTTTGAATTGATCTATATAACAATTTATTTATATAATATTTTGTTCGTTAATATTTAGCTTATATTTTTGAAACAATATATTTATTATTATATAATATTAAATTAAAAATATACATCAAGTACTTTTTTTATTATTAAATTTACTTATATCATTAATTCAGGTTGATTATTTAGTTTTTTTATAAATTATTTTTAATGTTTCACGTGAAACATATGTTGAAAACTATTTTATGAATAATAACAAAAATCATATTTTTATTATTATTGTATTTAATTTTAAATTTGTTTTTTATATTTTAATTTACTTCAATGTTTCACGTGAAACATTGTTGATAACTTTTGAATTGATTTTTAAATTTACTTATTTATTGTTATATATTGTTTTGTTTGTTAACATTTAGCTTTTCTTTTTTAGTTTTTTTATTTATAATGACCTATTATTATGCATTTTTTATTAAAAATAATTTTAATGTTTCACGTGAAACATTGTGTTAATAACTAATTTTTTAAAATTTTAAATTTTTCATTTCTAAATAAAGGTATTTGTCCGGTGTGTTATTTATTACCGGAAATATTTCCCGGGAAATAATTGTCCAGTGTTCTTTAAACAGCGGACAGGTATGTTTCACGTGTAACATATATAACTTATATTAAAAACGTTTGCTATAGTGTCAAAAATGTGATAATATTTAGATGCACAACAAATATATCGTAAACTGGTCAGATCAGGAATGAAGCAGCCACATCGGTCACTATTTGTGTGTGCTTTTTATTTTATGGAGAAATTTATGAATAATTATTTTGAAAATGCTTATAAAATGGCTGTTAAGGCCTTTAATCGACGCGAAATTCCAGTTGGGTGTGTTATCACTAAAAACGGTAAAATTATAGCTAAAAGCTTTAATAATAGACAAAAAAACTATAATATATTGGGTCATGCAGAAATTAATTGCATACTAAAAGCAGAAAAAAAGCTTAAAGATTGGCGTCTTGATGGGTGTTTCATGTATGTAACTTTGGAACCATGCGATTTATGTGCAAAGATAATAAAAGAAGCTCGTATTGATCATGTTTTTTTCTTGATTGACAACAAAAAAAGTAAACATTTATTGCAAAACATAACACAAACAAACGATTGCAATGTAATTAAGAACAAATATTTGTGTGTTTTTAATGATTTTTTTAAAAATTTACGTCATTAATTATAATTTTTTAAATCTTTATGTTATAATATTTTGGGGAGATGATATGGCATGAGTTATAAAGTACTTTATAGAAAATATAGACCTGATAATTTTGATAACATTATTGGTCAATATTACACAATTAAAACTTTAAAAAATTCAATTATAAATAACAAAGTTTCTCATGCGTACATTTTTTCTGGTCCAAGAGGAACTGGAAAAACATCAACTGCAAAAGTATTTGCGAAGGCTTTAAATTGTGAGTCGCCTATAGATGGTTCACCATGTAATAATTGTTCATTTTGTAACAATTTTTTAGAAAATCCAGATATTATAGAAATTGATGCTGCTTCAAATAATGGTGTTGATCAGATTAGAAATTTAATCGATAACATTAAATTATCACCAAGTAATGGTAAGTATAAAGTTTATATTATTGATGAAGTTCATATGTTAACTACCAGTGCATTTAATGCCTTACTTTTAACATTAGAAGAACCTCCAAAGCATGCTATTTTTATTTTAGCAACTACAAATATAGAAAATGTTCCTGTTACTATTTTATCTAGATGCCAAAGATTTGATTTTCAAAAAATTAGTAATAAAGATATTTCGGCATCTTTAAGAAAAATTTGTGATTTAGAAAATATTGTAGCTGATGATGAAGCACTTGATGAAATTGCCTATCTATCTGAGGGTGGTATGAGGGACTCACTTAGCATATTAGATCAATTATCTAAGTTAGAAGAAAAAATTACTTTAGATCTAATTGAAAAAGAAATTAAAACAATTTCTAAAAAAAATATAGATGATGTATTTAATGCAATTGAAAGTAATGATTTAGATGGTTTTGTTAATTTATTAAGAGAATATAGTAATAGAAACGTTGACTATAAAATGTTTGTTAAAAAGATGATTGATGTTGGTAGTAAAAGAGCGTTAAGTTTAAAAAGTAATCCTAGTAAATATGTACTTAATTCAGATAATTATAAAAAAATGGTATTACTTTTAATTGATTCTTTAAATAAAATTAATATCAATGTGAATCCATTCGTAACTTTGGAAATGCTTTTATTAGATTTTTTTAGTACAGAAAATTTTGATGTTAATAACGAAAAAATTATAAAGAAAGATTATAAAATTGAATTAAGTAATGAAGTAAAGAAAAATTCTAATTCTATAAGTGAATTAAAAAACGATATGACAAGTAAAAATAATTCCATTGAGGCTGGTAACAATTTTGTAAATATTAGAATCAATAATTGTTTTGTGAGTGCTTCTAAAGAATCATTAGAAAAAGCTAAAGAATTATTAAATAATTTAAAAAATGATTTAAATATTACTGGTAAAGTAAAATCTATTATTGAAGATGCTCAAGTAGTAGTTGCTTCTGAAAAAATTGTTGTTTTATCGATGTTAAGTGATCATCTTGCTGAAGATGCAAACGAAAACATATTAGCAATTGAAAAAGCTTTTAATTCAATTATTAATGAAGATTCAAAAATTAAGTTAGTATTTATTTCTGAAAATAAATGGATTATAGAAAAGAATAAATATATAGGAAATTTGAAAAAGGGTTATGTTTATAAGGAAATATGTGAAAATGAAGATAATCAAATGCAAGAAAAATTAACAGATGTATTTGATTTATCAAAAATTGAAATAATTTAAAGGAGGTGATTGAAATGAATATGCAAAATTTAATGGCTCAAGCTCAAAGAATGCAAAGAGAAATTTCACAAAAAAAAGAAGAGTTAGAAAAGATGGAGTTTATTGGAAAATCTGAATGGGTTTTAATTACTTTTTATGGAAATAAAACAATTAAAAAAGTAGAAATTGTTAAAGAGGGTATTATTTCTGAGGAAGACAAGGAAATTTTAGAAGATATGATTCAAATTGCTACTAAAGATGCTTTTATTCAAATTAATGAAGCAATAAGTGATAAATTGGGAAAATATGCTGGTGCATTAGATGGGTTGATGTAATATGATTTATCCTGATGAATTACAAAAAATTATTAATTTTTATAAAAAATTACCTGGTATAGGTGATAAATCTGCTGAAAGAATGGCTCTTGCAACACTTGAAATAAAGGAAGATGACATTAATTCTTTTTCAAAATCATTAATTGAGGCAAAAAAAAATCTTCATCAATGTAAAATATGTGGCCATTTGACTAATAGTGAAGAATGTAATGTATGTAGTGATGTAAATAGAGATCATAATTTAATTTGTGTTATAGAAGATTATAAAAGTGTTTTCTCTTTTGAAAAAGTAGGTAACTTTAAAGGTGTTTATCATGTTTTGAATGGTCTTATATCTCCAATGGATGGTATTGGGCCTGAGGACATTAATCTATCTTCTTTAGTGAAAAGAGTAAATGAACTCGAAAATCCTGAATTAATACTCGCTTTAAAAAGTTCAATTGAAGGAGAAACTACTACGTTGTATTTAAAAAAAATATTTGAAAATAAAAATGTGTTAATATCTAGACTCTCTTATGGTATACCGATGGGTGCTGAAATAGATTATTTAGATATAATGACATTAGATAAAGCATTAGAAGATCGTAAAAAGATTAGTGAATAATTATAATTATAATAAATATAATTATATTGGTGATAACTTGAAAAAAAGTATTAGTTTTATACTTAAAAGATTAGTTTTTGCAATTGGCATTATATATGGACTTAATGTAGTTTTAAGTAATGCACAAATATATTTACCATTTAATATTATTACTATACTTGTGACAACTTTTTTAGGAATCCCTGGTTTGTTATCTCTTTTTGCTATCTTCTACATCATTTAGGAGGTTTATTATAGAAAGTAGCGAATTGTTAAAATTAGTTCAATATTATAAAGAGGATAAACTAGCACATGCATATTTAATTTCTACAAATAATATTGAAAGTTGTAAATCAGTTCTTTTAGATGTTATAAAGAATATTTTTTGTAGTGGCGAATATGTAGCAAATTGCACAAAATGTTCTTTATGTCATTTAATAGATATAAATAATATGCCTAGTTTAAAAATTATAAGTCCTGATGGTGCATTTATAAAAAAGGATCAAGTATTAGCATTAAGAAATGATTTTTCAAAAGAAAGTCAGTTTTCAAAAGAAAATATTTATATTATTTTAGAGGCCGAAAAGATGAACAAAGAATCTGCTAATACTATACTTAAATTTTTAGAAGAGCCAGAAGGAAATGTATTAGGTTTTTTTGTTACAAATCATATAGAGAATATACTACCAACAATTCAAAGTAGATGTGAATTAATTTATTCATTTTTTGATGTAGATGAAGATGCAAATTTAAGTGAAGATGAATTATCACAACTTTTGCAAATTAAAGAGACATATTATAAAGAATTAAATAGTAATGATGTGTCAATATTAACAAATAAAAAATACTTAACTCAAATAGAGAAAAAAGATATTATTTATATTTTTAAAATGATTTTAAATGATTATTATGATAACTTAAAAGAAGGTATTAATTCTAAAAGTAATATTTATAAAACTAAGAAAAAAATAGATTTGATTGTCGAATTTTTAGAAAAAATCAATTATAATGTTAATGTTGATTTATTATTAGATAGTCTTGTTATTGAATTTGAGGTGATAAATAATGAAGATATGTAGTGTTGTTTTTAAAAATAATGGAAAATCATATGATTTTATTGATGAAAAAAATAGTAAAATTAATGATTATGTTATAGTTAATACTGAAAAGGGTATTCAATATGGTAAAGTAATAAAAACTATTGAAGTTTGCGAAGATAATTCTTCTTTGGAATATAAAAACATTGTAAGAATTGCAACTGAAGAAGATAAAAGTAATTATTTATCTTTGTTAAAAGAATCATCTGTAGCACTTAATAAATGTAAAAATTTAGTTAAAACATTAGAATTAAAAATGAATGTTTTGTCAGCCGAATTCAATTTTGATAAAACGCAACTTGTTTTTTTATTTACATCTGATGATAGAGTTGACTTTAGAGAACTTGCAAAAAAGCTTGCTTCAATATATCATACAAGAATTGAACTTAGACAAATTGGAGCTAGAGATAAAGCAAAAGAAGTTGGTGGCATAGGAGTCTGTGGTCAAAAAATTTGTTGTGCTAGATTTTTACATAAGATGGATGCTATTTCAATGAATATGGCAAAAAATCAAAATTTAGCATTAAATCCAAATAAGATAAATGGTGTATGTGGAAGACTTTTGTGTTGTTTACAATATGAAGATGAAAATTATGTAAGATTATGTAAGGGTTTACCAATTGTTGGTGATGAATATGTGGTTAGTAATAATGTTGGCAAAGTTGTAAGTGTAGATATTTTAAATAGAAAAATTAAAGTATTAGTTAATGGAAATAAGGAAGAAGTAACGATTGATGAGCAACAGTAACGAAGTATTAAATGACCTGTTTGATTACATTGGTTATAAAATATATCAAATTAAAGGTAATTTTAAATTTTCTTTGGATTCAATATTACTTGCAGAATACACTAAGGTTAAGAGAAATACAAAATTTATTTTAGATATGTGTACTGGTAATGCTCCAATACCTCTTATTCTTACTACGAAAACTAATGCTTCTATTGATGCAGTTGAAATTCAAGAAAATATAGCGAAATTAGCTACAAAATCAGTTATTTATAACAATAAACAAAATCAAATTAATATAATTAATGCTGATATTAATGATATTGATAATTATATTTTTAATAAAAAGTATGATATTATTACATGTAATCCGCCATTTTTTAAAGTAGATAATTATGATTTTACTAATAAATATGAAGGACTTAGTTTAGCAAGACATGAAATAAAAATTGATTTAGAAAGAATTTTTATGATTGCTTCTAATCATTTGAATGATAAAGGTGAATTTTACATGGTTCATAGAGTTGCTCGGTTAGATGAAATTATTATAATGGCTGATAAATATAATTTAAGAGTTAAGAATATTACATTAGTAAAAACTAAAGAAAGTGAAAGACCAAGTATATTACTTATTAGATGTGTTAAAAGTTCAAAATATGGAATAAAAATTCAAAACACTCTTAATATTGAAAATCTTAAAACATATCAAAATTTATTTAAGGAGGAGTTATGAAATTAATAGTTGGATTAGGTAATCCTGGTAAAGAATATAGAAACACAAGACATAATGTTGGTTTTATGGTAGTTGATCATTATTTAAATAAAGTTACTTGGAAAGAAAAATTTGAAGGGCTATATTGTGAAAAGATTATTAATGATGAAAAAATTGTTTTTTTGAAACCTCAAACATTTATGAATTTATCTGGAATTTCTGTTAAAAAAGCAGTGGATTATTATAAATTAAATATAGAAGATATATTAATAATTCAAGATGATTTAGATATTGAACTTGGACATTACAAATTAAAAAGGAATAGTTCATCAGGAGGTCATAATGGTATAAATTCAATAATATCGTCTTTAAATACTGATTCATTTTTGAGATTAAAAATTGGTATTTCAAAAACCAGATTGATTTCTACGACTGATTATGTGATTGGAAAATTTAGTTCTACAGAAATTGAAACTTTAAATTCGCTAATGGATGAATTTGATGATGTTATAACTTCTTTTATAAATAATGGTATAGAAAAGACTATTCAAATTTATAATAAAAAGTAGGGATTATAAATGAATTTAGATAATATATTTAATTATGAAAATAATCATGTAACATATGGGTTAACTAATGAGTTAATCGTTTTTTACTTGATTAATTTATTGAAAAAAACAGATAAAAATATTTTGTTAGTATCTTCTACTCTTTATGAAACAAATAATTTGTTTAATGGTATAAAAGGTTATATTGATGATACTATTTTATTTCCGATGGATGATTTTGTTACATCGATGGTACTTGCTATTTCACCGGAATTTAAACTTGCTAGATTAAATGCTTTAGAGCAAATAAAAGATGGTAAAAAAAATATTGTAGTGACTAACTTAATGGGTTATTTAAGATACTTACCACATAAAAATATTGAAAATTTAATTGGTTTGAAAAAAAATCTAACTGTTAATAGAGATGAATTTATTTCTAAATTACTGTCATTTGGTTATACAAAAGAATCTATGGTTACTACAACTGGAGAATTTGCAGTAAGGGGTTATATAATTGATGTTTTTCCAATTAATGAAATGCATCCAATTAGATTAGAGTTTTTTGGAAATGATTTAGAGTCTATAAGATATTTTGATGAAAATACACAAAGAACTATTAATGAAGTAGACAACATAGATATTTATCCAATTGTTGAGATGGAAACTGATATTAAAAATTCATTGTATGATTATTTAAATGAACCAATTGTAGTTTTTTACAATAAAGATCAAATAGATATAGCATTTAATAAATTAAATGAAGAAGTAATGCAGTTTGATGATAGTAAAAATCTAACAGATTATATGTTTTCTTTAGATGAGATACATTCAAGTAATAATTTATATATTGATACTATTAATAATCCTACTGATTTTCAAACTTATGAAACACCCTATTTTAACGAGGATTTTGATTATTTGAAAAATTATGTGCTTAATAATGAATCACAAGGTAAAAAAGTTTATTTTTATTTAGAAAAAGATTCTGAAATTAAAATAATTAAAGAAATTTTACCTAATGCAAATATTGTTAAAAAAAGACTGAATAAAGGATTTATTATCAATAATTCAATATATATTTCTGAAAATGATATTGGTATAAAAATGAATCCAAGGGTTAAGTATGTAAATAACTTACATATTGGTAAAAAAATTAAATCTTATAATGATTTAGAAAAAGGTGATTATGTAGTACATATTAATCATGGTATTGGGGTATATAATGGAATTACATCTTTAAAAAAGAACGGATTATTGAAAGATTATATTGAACTTTTATATGCTGATAATGACAAAATATATGTTCCTGTTGAAAAAATTACTTCTATTTATAAGTATTCTTCTAAGGATGGTGCAGTGCCCAAAGTTAATAAACTTAATTCAACTAGTTGGTTTAAAACTAAAAATTATATAAAAGCTAAAGCAAAAGATATATCTAAAGAATTGTTACAATTATATTCTGAAAGGGCAAAAGTAAAAGGAATACCATATAAAGATTATGTAGAAGAAGAAACGTTTGCTAGTTTATTTTCTTATGAAGAAACTAAAGATCAACTTAAAGCGATAAACGAAATATTAAGTGATTTAAGAAGTGAAACGCCAATGGATAGACTTTTATGTGGTGATGTTGGGTTTGGTAAAACTGAAGTTGCTATGAGAGCAATATTTAAAACAATAATAAATAATATGCAAGTTTTATATTTGTGTCCAACAACAATACTTTCGAATCAACAGTATAATGTAATTAAGGAAAGATTTAAAGATATTCCAATTGAAATTAAATTATTAAATAGATTTACAACTCCTAGAGAAACTAATAAAATACTCGAAAATATTTCAAATGGAAAAATTGATATTTTAGTTGGTACTCATAGACTTTTAAGTGATGATGTTAAGCCAAATAAGTTAGGACTTTTAGTAGTTGACGAAGAACAAAGATTTGGAGTTAAACATAAAGAAAAAATAAAAGAGTTTAAGAATGATGTAAATGTTTTAACTTTATCTGCTACTCCAATACCTAGAACTTTAAAAATGGCTCTTTCTGGACTTAGAGATTTATCTATTATTGATACTCCACCAGTTAATAGATATCCAGTCCAAACATATGTAGTTAGAAATAATGATTTACTTGTAAAAGATGCTATATATAAAGAATTAGGAAGAAATGGTCAAATTTATATTTTATATAATAGAATTCAAGATATAGATACTATTAAAGATAAGATTAATAAGTTAGTTCCTGAAGCAAGAATTGCAGTGGCACACGGAAGAATGAATAAAGAAGAAATTGAAAATATTATGCAAGATTTTGTTGATCAAAAATATGATATCTTATTGTGTACAACGATTATTGAAAATGGAATTGATATTAGTAATGCAAATACTTTGATAGTTTATGATTCTGACAATTTTGGATTAAGTCAACTTTATCAAATTAGAGGAAGAGTTGGAAGAAGTGATAGGGTTGCATATGCATACTTATTATATAATGAAAATAAACAACTTAATGATATTGCAGTTAAGAGGTTGCAAGCTATAAAAGAGTTTGCAGAACTAGGAAGTGGCTATAAAATTGCTATGCGTGATTTATCTTTAAGGGGTGCTGGTGATATTTTTGGAAGTGAACAAGCTGGATTTGTAGATTCTGTAGGAATTTCATTGTATATGAAAATGATTGAAGATGAACTAAAAAGAGCTAAAGGTGAAACTGTTTTAGAAGATGAAGATAATACTAATAATTTAGTAGAAGTATCTACTCATATTAAAGATAGTTATATTAGTGATGAAGATATTAAAATAGAGATACATCAAAAAATAAATCAAATTGATTCTAGAGAATCATTTGAAAGAATAAAAGACGAATTAATTGATAGATTTGGTCAAATTGATAATGAAATGATTGTGTATATGTATGAAGAATGGTTTAGTAATTTGGCAAGACAACTTAATATAACAAAAGTAATTACAACAGATAGATATGTTGAAGTTACTTTACCTGAGGAGTTATCAAATAACATTAAAGGAGATAAATTGTTACTTGAAACTATGAATATTTCAAATAAGTTTAATATTAAATATATTCATAAAAATATTATTATTACTTTGTTTTACAAGGGACTGAAAGAACATTATATTTACTATTTTGTTAAAGTACTAGAATCTATAAAAAATAATTAGGTATATAAGTATAAAAGATGAAAAATAAATCAAACTATAATTGAATGGAGTGAGTAGTTTGATAAAAAGTGGAATTACCAGAAGAATTGATGAATTAGGTAGAATTGTAGTTCCAAAAGAAATAAGATTTAATTTAGGTATTAGAGAAGGTGATTCTTTAGAAATTTTTACAAAAGACAATGCTATAGTTATTAAAAAGTATTCTGAAATAGAAAATATATTTGAGTTAAGTAATAAGTTATGTAAAATATTTTATGATATATGGGGATTATCTGTAATTATTACAGATAGGGATAAAGTAATAGCTTGTAGTGGTAATTTAAATATTCAAGAAAAAAACCTACCTAATAATTTAAAAAAGATGATTGATAATAGAGAATCAATTTTTAATAAATATGATAAATTTTTTGAAATTGAAGGATATTTTACTATTTTACCTATTATAGTAGCATCTTCAGTTACTGGGTTTGTTATAGTAAATAGTAATAAAAATAATGAAGATAATGTTATGAATGCTAAAATTATTCAAAAAATTATCTGTGAAAAAATTGATGTTTTATAAGTTATGTTAATCTTGATTAGTTTTAATTCTTATGTTACTATACTTGTAGTTAACGAAGAATAAGTGTGGTAGATTAATAAGTTAAATAGAGAATTAGTGGTTGGTGGAAACTAATTAATAAGTTAATTGAGTATGAACTTAGGAGTTAAATCGGTGAGAATCGTTATAATCTAAAGTGTATGAATAAATTCATAAATTAAGGTGGTACCGCGGAAAATATTTCGTCCTTTGTTTATGAATTTTTTATTTGGAGGTTTTTATGAAAGCAATTGTGTTTGATTTAGATAATACATTAATTATTTGGAAAGATGAATATGTATCGGTATTAAAAAATATTTTACCAAAATATATTCCTAATATTAGTGATGAAAAAGCCATTGAAATTAATAAATGTTTGGATGATTATGAGAATGTGATTGATGAGTTAAGTCGTGAAAAATTACTTTTTTATATTAATAATAAATGTAAATTAAATTTAAGTATCGATTTTATTGATGAACTTATAAAAGGGCAACGAATGTGCTTTCAAGAAGATAAAAAATTAGAAGAAGTTATTAAATATTTAGCAAGTAAATATGATTTGTATGTGGTGTCTAATTGGTTTACAGAAACACAAGAAGGAAGGCTTGAAAATGTTGGAGTTTTAAAATATTTTAAAAAAGTATATGGTGCTGATGTTAATTATTTGAAACCTGATATTAGAGCATTTAAATCTATTTTTGATAAATATTCTAGTAATTCTGTAATTTGTGTAGGAGATTCATTAAATAATGATATTTTACCAGTATTAAAATTAGGTGGAAGAGCTATTTGGATTTCAGATAGTGAATCTAATAAATATGAAACTATTCATAGTATATATGAATTGGAGGATTTACTATGAATGGTAGATCTTTTGAAAAAGTAAGTTTTGAAGAATTTAAAAAAACTATAAAAGATGATAAAGAATTATATAATAATTATTTGTTACCTTCTAGAAAAACAAAATATAGTGCTGGGTATGATTTAATTTCTATATTAGATTATAGTATTGAACCTGGAGAGAGATTATTAATTCCAACAGGATATAAAGCAAAATATTTAGATGATGAAATGCTAATGATAGTTGTTAGAAGTAGTGTTGGTGTTAAATATAATGTGAGGCTTTCTAATCAAGTAGGAATTATTGATAGTGATTATTACAATAATCCTAGTAATGAGGGCCATATATTTGTTTCTTTAGCAAATGAAGGTAATGAAACATTTTATATAAAAAAAGGAACAGCTTATGCACAAGGAATATTTGTTAAATACTTAACTTGTGATGATACTGTTATACCAGATAGAGTTGGTGGTTTTGGAAGTACAAATAGAAAAGAGGAAGAAAAATGAAAGAAAAATTTTATATAACAACTCCAATATATTATCCTAGTGCTGAATTTCATATTGGACATTGTTATACAACTATAATAGCAGATGCTATTGCAAGATATAAAAGACTTGCAGGATATGATGTTTATTTTCAAACTGGTACTGATGAACACGGATTGAAAATTGAGACAAAAGCTAAAGAAAAAGGAGTAACTCCTAAAGAATATGTTGATGTTATAATTGATAATGCAAAAGATTTATGGAAAAGTTTAAATATTTCATATGACTTTTTTATAAGAACTACTGATGAATTTCATGTTCGTAGAGTTCAAAAAATATTTGAAAAGTTATATGAAAAAGGTGATATATATAAGGGAGAGTATAAAGGATTATATTGTGTACCATGTGAATCATTTTGGACTGAAACACAAGCTGTAGATAATAAATGTCCTGATTGTGGTAGAGATGTTACAGTTGTTACAGAAGAAGCTTATTTCTTTAAATTAAGTAAATATCAAAAAAAATTGGAAGAATTTTATGAACAAAATCCTAATTTTATAAGTCCTGTATCTAGAAAGAACGAAATGTTAAATAATTTTATAAAACCTGGATTAGAAGATTTATGTGTGTCAAGAACTAGCTTTAAATGGGGAATACCTGTATCTTTTGATCCAAATCATGTTATTTATGTTTGGATAGATGCTCTTAGTAATTATATTACTAGTTTAGGTTATCCAGAAGATGATAAAAAGTTAAAAAAATATTGGCCTGCTGATTTACATTTAGTTGGTAAGGAAATAGTAAGATTTCATACAATTATATGGCCTGCTCTTCTTATGGCTTTAGATTTACCACTTCCTAAGCAAGTTTTTGGACATGGTTGGTTAATTATTGATGGCGGAAAAATAAGCAAGAGTTTAGGCAATTATAAAGATCCTAGAGAGTATATTAATTCATATGGAGTAGATGCTGTAAGATATTTTGCTTTAAGAGAAGTACCATTTGGTAGTGATGGTAATTTTAGTGAAAGTGCATTAATTACTAGAACAAATGGAGATCTTGCTAATATTTTAGGTAATTTAGTTAGTAGAACAATTCAAATGGGAATTAAATACTTTAATGGGGAAGTAGAAAATAAAAATGTTTCCGAAAAAATAGATGAAGATTTAATTAATAGTACATATAATTTGAAAGATCTTGTTGATGAGAAAATGAATGAATTTAAAATTAATGAAGCTTTAGAATTAATATTTGATGTACTTAGAAAATGTAACAAGTATATTGATGATACAACCCCATGGATTCTTGCAAAAGATGAAAATAATTTAGATAGACTTGAAACAGTTATTTATAATTTATTAGATAGTATTAGAGTTTGTGCAACACTTTTAGATGCATTTATTCCTGAGACTAGTGAAAAAATATTTGATGGATTAAAGATATCTAAACAAACATTTGATGATATTAATAAAAAAGTAAATAAATATAGTTTGGGATTAGTTAAACCTGATAACTTATTTGAACGTATTAAGGAGGATTAATGTTTGTAGATTCTCATTGTCATTTGTTTAGTGAATATTATGATGATATTAATGAAATAGTCGAAAATTCTAGTTCTAAAGGGATAAGTTATTTAATTAATAATGGATGTAATTCAAAGAGTAATAAAGAAATTATTGATTTAATAAGTAAATATAAAAATATGTATGGTGCAATTGGTATTCATCCAGAAGATGTTGATAATTATTCTTTAGACGATATTAATTTTATAGTTAATAATTTAAATAATAAAAAAATTATTGCTATTGGTGAAATAGGATTAGATTATTATTATACAAAGGAAAATAAAGATAAACAAATTGAATTATTTGAAAGACAATTAGAAATTGCAGAACACAAAAATATTCCTGTAATAGTTCACTCTAGAGATGCTACTCAAGATACAATAAATATATTAAAGAAATATAAAGTAAAAGGTGTTATTCATTCATTTAGTGGTTCAAAAGAAACTGCTAAAGAGTATATTAAAATGGGATTTTTGTTAGGTATAAATGGGGTTATAACTTTTAAAAATTGTAATATTAAAGATGTATATAAAGAAATTGGTTTAAATAATGTTATATTTGAAACTGATTCTCCTTATCTTACACCAGTACCTTTTAGAGGTAAGAAAAATGATCCTAGCAAAATAATTGATATAGTAGATTTTATTTCTAACGAGTTTAGTATACCTATTCAAGAGTTATCAAAAATTAGTAATAAAAATGTACAAGATGTGTTTGGAATTAATGTTGAAAAGTAATATGTTTTCAACATTTTTTGAGCAAATTTTGACAAATAAATATATGTTATGTATAATTTAATTGTAGAAAGTGATGATTAAATGAAAAGTATGATTAATAAATTAAGTAAAAGTATTATAATTTTATTTATTGTTGTTATTTCTACTAGTTATGTTTATGTAATAGAAACTAAAAGTCAAAGTGATAATATTAATAAAACTGTTAATCTTTCTACAATGGCATTAAAAGTAGAAGAGTTTGAAAAAAATAATATATATAGAGCAAAAGATACTTTTACTGGAGATTTAACTGGATATGTTTTTAATTGTCCTTTATGTTCTGGAAGACTTGCTTGTAAATCTAGTTATGATATAACTGATGGCAGAGATTATTATGATGATGAATTATACGGAAGAGTAAAAATAGTAGCATCTTCTAGTAATTTACCATGTGGTTCAATTATTAGATTTAATTCTTCAAGAGTGAGTTCAGATCCAGTAGTTGCAATTGTATTAGATCGTGGTGTAAGAGGAAATTCTTTAGACTTATTAACTACAAGTTTAAATTCTGCTTATACTTTAGGTAGAAGTGTTATTTCTTATGATGTTTTAAGAAAAGGGTGGAGTTTTTCTAATGAAAGCTAAAAAAAGTTTAGGGCAAAATTTTTTAATAGATTATAATATAATTGATAAAATATGTGATTGTATAAATGCTAAGGAAAATGATTTAATAGTTGAAATTGGACCTGGTATGGGAGCCCTTACTAAAAAGTTAAGAGAAAAAAAATGTATGCTAATTTGTTATGAAATAGATGAAGATATGCATAAATATTTAGATAAATATGTAGATAGTTATACTAAAATTATTTTTAAAGATATATTATTATCAGATGTTTTAGAAGACATAAAGGATATTAAATATAATAGATTATATGTTGTAGGAAATTTACCTTATTATATAACAACACCAATAATTAAAAGACTAATTACTTTAAATTTAAATGCAAGTGAAATGATTTTTATGGTACAAGATGAAGTTGCTGATAGATTTACTGCTCATTGTAGGTCTAAAGAATATGGTAGTATAACATTATATTTAAAATATTATTTTGATGTAGAAAAGTTATTTAATGTTAGTAAAAAATGTTTTAATCCAGTACCTAAAGTTGAAAGTGCAATTATAAAATTTACTAAAAGAAAAGATAAATTAGATGTTTTAGAAGAAAGTTATTTTAAATTAATTAATGATGCTTTTAGAATGAAAAGAAAAAATATTAAAAATAATTTAATAAATTACGATTTAGATATAGTAAAAAGTGTACTAAATAAATATGGATATGATTTAAGTAGTAGAGCAGAAGAATTACCTGAAGAAGTTTTTATAGAGTTATGTAATGAACTTAGTAAAAAAAATCATTAAAATACATGATAGTTATAATCTTGTATTTTTTTGTTTTTCTTCTATTTTTATAGAAATAACATATAATTTAATGGTGATTTGAATGGATTTTAAAGTAGGAGATTATGTAACTAGGAAAAGTTATAATAATGATACTGTATTTAAAATAATTAATATTGTTTCTGATATTGCTTATTTAAAAGGTACTGAAGTTAGATTATATGCAGATAGTGATTTAAGTGATTTAATAAAGTGTGAAGTGCCTAGAGAAGATAAATTTTTTGAAGATGAAGTTAGAGGAAATAAAATAACTGAAAAAGATGATTATTTTTACTTACCTGGTAAAATATTACATATTGATGGCGATGAAGAGTATTTAGAAAAGTGTTTAAAATTTTATAAAAGTTCTGGTGTTTATGCAATTGGCAAAAAAATAAAAGAAGAAAATATGTATGAACAAATACCACTTCTTTTAAAAGAGTATAAACCTGATATTATTATTATTACTGGACATGATGCATATTATAAGAAAAAAGGAAGTATAAAAGATATTAATAACTATAAAAATACTAAGTTTTTTATTAAAGCAATTAAGTCTGCTAGAAGTTATGAAAAAAGTCATGAGAAGTTAGTTATTATAGCAGGTGCTTGTCAAAGTAATTATGAAGAACTTATTAAAGCTGGGGCTAATTATGCAAGTAGTCCTAAAAGGGTTAACATTCATGCTCTTGATCCTGCAATAATTGCTGTTACTGTTGCACTTACAGAAAGAAGTAAAGCAATTGATTTAAAAGGATTGTTAGAACTTACAAAGTATGGTAAGGATGGTATGGGTGGCATAATGGGTAATGGTATTATGTATGTGGGGTATCCTAGATGAATATAGATTTAATAAGAGAAAAAATTGAATCAAATATTAATAAAAGAGTAATAGTTACACATTATGGACTTAGAAATAAAATTAATAGATATGAAGGGGTTTTATATAAAACGTATCCAAATATATTTTCAATAATAAGTGATGGAGTAGAAAAAAGTTTTTCTTATAATGATTATATTACAGGAGATATAAAAATAAAATTTTTTTAAAATTTATTGAATAAATTAGTAATATATTATAAAATGGTGTTAAGTTGTGATAAACATGATAGGAGTGATAATATGGAAATTACAGAAGTTAGAATTCACAAAGCAAATGGGGATGGTTCAAAGTTAAAAGCTTATGCAACAGTAACTATCGATGATTGTTTTTTAATAAGCAACATTAGAATTATACAAGGAGAGAATAGATTATTTTGTGCTATGCCAAGTCGTAGACTTGCTGATGGACGTTTTGATGATATAGTTCATCCAATGAATCAAGAAACTAGAGATTTATTTGAGTCAAAAATTTTAGATAAATATAAAAAAGAAATTGCTGAATAATTGTTAATTATTAGATTATTTAGAACTGCTAGATTTTACTAGTGGTTTTTTTGTTATATTAAATATGTTATTACATATAATTTAATGGAGGAATTATGGAAAGTAATAATGATATTAAAACTTATGGAAGTCATGAAGTAAAATTAGTTGATAGAAATATTTTAAACATGAATGGGATAAATAAGATTATTTCATTTGATGAAGAAGAATTTTTGATGGAAAGTGTTATGGGGAGTATTGTGCTTAAAGGGGAAGGATTAGAACTTATAAAACTTGATAATCATGATGGTAGTATTAAAATAAAGGGAAAGATTAATAGTATTGCTTATGTTGTAGATAATAAAATTAAAGATAAAGAATCATTTATACAAAAGTTATTTAAATAATGAATAGTGTTAATCAAATCATTTCCTTTATTGTTTCATTTTTGTATGGTTTTATATTTTTTTTGTTAACGAAGGTTAATTTTTATTTAATAGAGCAATTAAAGAACATAATAAAAAATATTATTACAGTTGTTTTTGTTTTAGATATGATTTTTTTGTATATATTAATTTTATATAAAATTAATGGTGGATACTTTCATATTTATTTTATTGTTACAGTGGTGTTTGGTTATATAATATCTTTTGGTTTTTATAAAAAGTTTTTTAGTAAAATTAATGTAAAACATATTTTTAAACATTGATTTATTAAATGTTTTGTGATATCTCTTTTATAAGAATGGAATGTTGAAAGATGGCTAAAAAGACTAGTAGAAAAGAAAAAAAGAGATTAGTAATTATTAGTTTTGCAATAATTTTATTGCTTATTGTTTTAGTTGGTAGTGTTTATAGTGATTGGAAAGAAATATTAAAAAATAGAAAAAATGAAATTGAACTTAAAAATAAGTATGAAGAGTTACTTGATAATGAAAAAAAGTTATCCGCTGAGATAACTAAATTAGAAGATGATTCTTATTTGGCAAGGTATGCAAAAGAGAAATTTATGCTTAGTAATGAAGGAGATACAATTATAATGATGGACGATAAAGATAAGTAATTGTCCATTTTTTATTTTTCAATTATTTTATCAATTAATCCATATTTTAATGCTTCTTCAGGATCCATAAAATTATCTCTTTCGGTATCATTTTCAACGGTTTTTAAATCTTTATTTGTGACATTTGCAAGTATTTTATTAAGTTTATTTTTTGTTTTAATAATTCTATCTGCTGCTATTTTTATATCTGTTGCTTGCCCTCCTGCTCCTCCAAGTGGTTGATGAATCATTATTTCGGAATTTGGTAAGCTATATCTTTTACCTTTAGTACCATTTGCAAGTAAAAATGCTCCCATTGATGCACATTCTCCTATACATATAGTTATAACGTCACTTTTAATATAATTCATGGTATCATATATGGCCATTCCACTTGTAATTGATCCACCAGGAGAATTGATATATAAATATATATCTTTTTTATTTAAACTGTCTAAATAAAGAAGTTCGGACACTACAATTGATGATAATGCATCATTTATTTCTCCAGTAATAAACACTATTCTGTCATTTAAAAGTCTTGAGTATAAATCATATGCATATTCTTTATTACTACTTTTTTCTACTACTGTTGGAATTATATTCATTTTCTCACCTATAATTATAATATATAAAATAGTAAGTTTTTATTCAAAAATTTTTTTATTTATGTTAGAATTAGTTTATAAAGATAGTAAAGGGGTCTTTTATGGAAAAAGTTGTTATTGAACTCGATACTGGTTCTAAGAAAGAATTTAATAAGAATACTACTTACTATGATATTAGTAAGGGGTTTAATATGGATAATATTTTAGGGGTTAAAATTAATAATGAATTTCATGAACTTTCAGAAAGATCAAATAAAGATGAAAAAATTACTTTTGTTGATATTAATGACTTAACAGGTTATAAAGTATATAAGAGTGGACTTATGTTTATATTTGAAGTTGCTTTAAAGGAAGTATTTCCTGAATGTAATATTCTTTATCAACATAGTGTACCGAAAGGTTTTTTAGGAGAAATTGTTGGAGATAAGATTCTTACTCAAGATGATTTATCCAAAGTAAAAGAAAGAGTAGCTAAAATAGTAAATGAAAATAAATGTTTTAAGAAGTTAAATATTAAGAAGAAAGAAGCAATTGCATTTTATTTAAAAAACGGAGAAATAGAGAAAGCTAATAATATACAAAATATTAGTGATAAAGTTGTAACTTTATATGAACTAAATGGTAGATATAATTATTTTTATAGTGATATGCCTTATAGTACTGGTTTTATTTCTAAGTATGATATTGTTTATTTAGGCAGAAATAGATTAGTTTTTGTAATACCTAGTAAGGAAAGTAATGGAATGCTTCCTGAGTATGTACATTATGATAATATAATTAATTCATTTTTAGTAGGTAAAGATTGGTTAGAAACATTAAATATGAATTATGTAACTAGTTTAAATAAAACTATTGCTAATGGAAAAATACAGGATTTTATTAAGTCTTGTGAACTAGTATTTAATTTGAATATTTCTAAAGTAGTAGAAAAAGTTACTAATAATAGAAATATAAAATTTATTTTAATAGCAGGTCCTTCTTCTAGTGGCAAAACTACTTCTACTAAAAGATTATCGTCATATTTGTTAGCATATGGGTTTGATCCTGTAAAACTATCTTTAGATGATTTTTTCTTAGATAGAGAAGATTGTCCTAAAGATGAAAATGGTAATTATGATTTTGAATGTTTAACTGCTATAGATTTAGATTTATTTAATAATACTTTAGAAAAGTTACTAAATAAGGAAGAGGTAAGTATACCTACATTTAATTTTGTAAGTGGTAAAAAAGAATATGATAATAAGAAAATAAAATTAAAGGATAATAGTATTATACTTATTGAAGGTCTTCATGCATTAAATGATGAGTTACTTCCTAGTATAGATAATAAATTTAAGTACAAAATATATTTAAGTCCTTTTATTCCATTAAATATTGATAAACAAAATTATATATCTACTATTGATCTTAGATTGATTAGAAGAATTGTTAGGGATAATAGAACTAGAGGTTATAAAGTAAATACTACAATACATAATTGGCAAAGTGTTAGAAATGGTGAAGAAAAGTATATATTTCCTTATATACATCAAGCAGATACTATTATTAATACAGCTTTACCATATGAAATTGGAGTAGAAAAAATATATGCTGAACCACTACTTAGAAGCATTAGTGTAGAAAGTGTATATTACGAAGAAGCTAGAAGATTATTAAATTTTTTAAAAATGTTTTTTCCTATTCCAAGTGAATATGTTAATATGGACTCAATTATTAGAGAATTTATAGGAGGTAATGATGATTAGAGTTGCAATAAATGGTTTTGGTAGAATTGGCAGAATAGCGTTTAGAGAAATCGTGACTAGTAGTGATTTTGATATTATTGCTATTAATGATTTATCTAATGCTGAAGAGTTGGCACATTTAGTTAAATATGATACTGTTCATAGAAGTTTTCATGAAGAAGATATTACTAGTGAAGGTGATGAAATAGTCATATTAGGTAAAAAGAGAGTTAAAGTATATGCAGAAAAAGATCCGGCTAATTTACCATGGAGAGATTTAAATATTGATTTGGTACTTGAGTGCACGGGTGCATTTACTAATGTTGAAGATGCTAGAAAACATATAGTAGCTGGTGCTAAGAAGGTTTTAATAAGTGCTCCAGGTAAGGGTAATCTTAAGACTGTTGTATATGGTGTTAATGAAAATATTTTAGATGGAACTGAAGATGTGGTATCTGCATCAAGTTGTACTACTAACTGTCTTGCTCCAGTACTTAAAGTATTGAATGATAATTTTATTATTAAAAAGGGATTTATGAGTACTATTCATGCTTTTACTAATGATCAAGTTACATTAGATATTACACATAAAAAGGGAATTAAAGCGAGAAGAGGAAGAAGTGCTAGTCAAAATATCATTCCTGCAAGTACAGGAGCGGCAAAATCAATTGGTTTGGTTATTCCTGAATTAAATGGAAAAATTGATGGATCTAGTTATAGAGTACCTGTAGCAGATGGTTCTTTAATTGATGTTACACTTGAATTTGAAAAAGATCCAAGTATTGAAGATATAAATAATACTTTTACATCTAATCAAAGTGATGCTATCAAAATAACTATGGATCCTATTGTATCAAGTGATATTATTGGTAAAAGGTATGGTGCTTTAGTTGATGGGCTTCTTACTAATAAAGTTACTACTGATACTGGTAATTTATATAAAGTAGTAGCTTGGTATGACAATGAGCTTGGTTATACTGTTCAAATGTTAAGAGTAGCTAAATGTATGTTTAAATAATTGTTAACTATATGTTAACTTTTTTTCTTTTTTGTGTAAAAAAAATATATTATGATAAAATTATATTAGGTGATTGTAATGAATTATTTGAGTGAAAATACTATTAGTAATAAAACTGTTTTATTAAGATGTGATTTTAATGTACCAGTAAAAGACAATGTAATTGAAGATAATAGTAAAATAATTAAAAGCTTAGATACTATTAAATATTTGCTTGATAATAATAATAAAGTAATTATCTTTAGTCATTTTGGTAGAGTTAAAACAGATAGCGATAAAACAAATAATAGTTTAAGGATAGTTTTTGAAGAATTAAAAAAATATATTGATGTTTCGTTTATTGAAGATCCAAGTAATATTGTATTAGATGATTCTAAATGTTTTTTGGTAGAAAATACGAGATTTACTGATTTACCAGAAGTTAGAGAGAGTAAAAATGATTTAGAATTAAGTAAATATTGGGCAAGTTTTGGAGATGTATTTGTTAATGATGCTTTTGCTTCTTTACATAGAGCACATTCTTCTACTGCAGGATTAAGTAAATTTTTACCAACTTATTTTGGTTTTTTAGTAGAAAGCGAACTTAAAAATTTAGATATATTAATAAATAATACTCCAAGACCTTTTGTAGTTATTATGGGTGGAGCTAAAGTAGAAGATAAAATAGTATATATAGAAGGACTATGTAAGTATGTTGATAAGATTATTTTGACCGGAAGTATATTAAATGCTTTTTTGAAAGTAATGAATTATAATATTGGTAAGAGTGATATTGATATTGATGAAGTTACAGTAGAAAGAATTAAAAAAGTATTAAGTGATTATAGTGATAAGATTTGTTTTGGAAGAAAGTTTGGGGTTTTAAATAATGATAAATATTCAATAAAAGATCTAGATTTAGTAAATGATATTGATATTTTATATGATAATTATGTTTTTTATGATGCTCTAGATAATTGTAATATATTGTTTATGAATGGAACATGTGGATTTATGAAGGATGATAGATTTACTCATGGTACAAAAGAATTATTAGAATATATAAGTAATTTAAATTGCAAAAAAATTGCTGGTGGTGGCGATGCATTGTCTGCGATTAACCGATTTGGATTTAATAATATATTTGATTATTTATCTAGTGGTGGTGGTGCAACTTTAGAATATGTGTCTAACCATAAATTGAATGCTTTAGAGTTTATTAAAGAGAATACTTCTAAATAATTAGAGGTATTTTTAATTATTCGACATTTTTTGACAACAATTTACATACATAGACAATATATACTCTAGATATTTGTCAATTCGTGACTTATAATGTATTTACAAGCAGTACAAAATTATTTAGAAAAAAGGAGAAAATCATGAATAATTTAATCAGAGTTTTAGTTGCTGACAGTAATGAAAGTACAACTAAAGAAATTGAGAAGTTTTTTTGTAGTCATGAAGTAATCAAAGTTGTAGCTTGTAAAAATAATGGGGAGGAAACATTAGAATATATAATAAATCATGTTGATTCATTTGATGTTATTGTAATGGATTTGTTACTTCCTAAAATGGATGGACTGTTCTTATTAGGAGAACTTAAGAGAAGAGGAATATTAAAGAAAGTTATTATAACTACTGGTTTCTCTGATCAAAAAATGATTGATGAAGCTAATCTATATGGTGTTAATTACTATATGTTAAAACCAATAAATTACATGAGTTTAGAAAGAAGACTTTTAAGTATTGGAACTCAAAGAAATACTAGATCACTTGTGAATGTTGAATCTGCTTTAACGGATTTATTGCATTCATTGGGTATTCCTTCACATATAAGAGGATTCCAGTATGTAAGAGATGGTATATTGATAACTTATGCTAGAAAAAGTCCAATAAACTTTATAACGAAAGATATTTATCCCGAGTTATCTAGAAGATATAACACAACTCCCAGTAGGGTCGAAAGAGCGATAAGGCATGCTATTGAAGTAAGTTGGACTAGAGGAGATATAAAACTTATAGATGATGTATTTGGAAATAGTATAGATATAAATAGAGATAAACCTACTAATTCAGAATTTATTGCTACTATTGCAGATAGATTAAGAGTTAAAGCTAACGTTATATATAATTAAAAAATTACATTCGTTGTAATTTTTTTTATATTGTGTTATATTTTATTTAAGGTGAATGATATGAAAAAAGTCTTAACTATTATTTTAGATGGGTTTGGTATTAGAGAGGAAGAACATGGTAATGCGATAAAAAGTGCAAATATGAATTTCTTTAATACGTTATGGAATGAATACCCTCATTCTTTATTAAAAGCAAGTGAAGAAGCAGTAGGATTACATGAAGGCCAATTTGGTAATAGCGAGTGTGGTCATGAGACCATTGGTGCTGGTAGACTTATTAAACAAAATGAAACTATAGTTGATGATTTGTTTGAATCTAATTTGTTAGAAAATGAATATTTTAATGAAATAATAAGTGATAAGACTAGAAGAATTCATATTATGGGACTTACTAGTGATGGTTGTGTACATGCTGATATTAATGACATAATTAATATGTATAATAATTTAGTTAAAAACGGTTGTGAAAATATTTATTTTCATGTTATTACTGATGGTAGAGATACTTCGGTTCATTCTGCTTTAAGTTATATAAATAGAATTCAAGATAAAATAAAAGAAAATAAAGTTGGTAGTATTGCTACTATTTGTGGTAGATATTATGCAATGGATAGGGATAATCATTGGGATAGAATACAAAAATATTATTATTTGGTTACTAAGGGAGAAGGAATTAGTACAACTTCTATAAATGATACAATAAATAAAATGTATGAAAATGACATTACTGATGAATTTTTAAAGCCAATACTTGTTGATAAAAATGGTCTTATTAGAAATGGCGATATATTAATTTGGATGAATTATAGAGCAGATCGTGCTAAACAAATTATATCTACATTTGTAAATAGTGATTTTGATAAATTTAGAACTTATGATATGAGTAGTTTAAGTGTTTATAGTATGTTACCTATTGATGATGAAATTCCAACTAAAAATTTAGCAGAATATCAAAAAATTGATAATCCTCTAGGTATTTATTTATCTAAATTAGGTCTTACTCAAGCCAGAATAGCTGAGACCGAAAAATTTCCTCATGTTACTTATTTTTTTGATGGTGGTTATAAAGGAAAAATAACTAAATGTAACTTTTTTCACATTCCATCTCCACAGGTTGCAACTTATGATTTAAAACCTGAAATGAGTGCTATTGGTATAACAAAAAAATGTATGGAATGTATGATTCAAGATTATGATTTTATATTAGTTAATTTTGCTAATCCTGATATGGTTGGTCATACTGGTAATTATGATGCTACTGTTAATGCTTGTATAGCGGTTGATATATGTTTGAAGAAAATAATAGAAATTGCAGAAGAAAATTTTTATAAAGTTATTATTTTAGCAGATCATGGTAATGCGGATATCATGATAGATGATAATGGTGAACCCGTTACTACACATACTTGTAGTAAAGTTCCTTTTATTATTACTGATAAAAGTGTTTCGTTAGAAAGTGAAGGTGATTTAACGATGGTGGCTCCTACTATTTTAGAGTACATGGATATTAGTGTACCAGATGAAATGAAGGATACGCCAATTTTGATAAAAAAATAATTTAATTTTAAGAAGGAGTGTATAAGTATGGAAGAAGAAATTAAAGTTAAAAAGAATTATGTATGGCCTTTGCTTTTAATAGCGATTGCTATAGTATTATTGGGGATGGTTGGTTTTTATTATTTTAAGAAAACTAATGATCCAAAAGAAGTTTATATGAGTTTATTTGAAGATTTTAATGAATTTTATAATGAAATAATTGATAAAGGAATGAAAAATCTAAATAGTCCTAGAAAGGGTAATGCTAGTTTTGTTATAAATGTTACTGATAAAGGGAAAATGCTTAATGGGTATGATAAATTATTAAATAAACTTGATTTAAATGTTAATTATGAAATTGATTATAAAAATAAAATGTTTAATTCTAATTATGTTGTTAATTATGATAAAGAGTTACTTGGTAATATTAGTTTAAGTGCAAATAAAGATATACTATATGGAAAAATAAATAATTCAAATGATAAAGCATATAAAATGTCAATTGATGAAAAAATTTGGAATGATGACTATATTAGGTCTTTAAATAATATTTATAATGAATTATATAATAGTTTAGTTAGTAGTTTAGATGAATCATATTTTACTAAAGAGAAAGTTGTATTAAATGTTAATGGTAAAGATGAAAAGGTTAATAAATTATCTTTAAATATAAACAAAGATAATAGTGCTAAATTACTTGGTAATATTAAAAGTTATTTAGGTAAGAGTGATACTTTTATTGAAGCAATTTCTTTTTATAGTGATATGTCTAAAGAAGAAGTTATAAAAGAAATTAATAATATAAATGTTGATGAAGAATTTGAATTAAAAGTTGATTTATATAAAAAAGATTATAGTGATAATATTATAAAAATTGATATTCTTTCAAATGAATATAATATTGGTTTAGTATTAAATGACGAGGATGAATATGATATTTATAATGATAATAAAAAAATAGGTACTGTCAGTATATTAAAAGATTCAATTAAATATAGTATTCAATATGAAGATAATGATTATAAATTCAGTATTAATAGTGAAATAAAAGATGATTATGTATTAATAAATTGTAGTGGAAATGTAAGTAATCAAAAGTTTACTTTTAGTATTAAATATGATAATGATAAACTTAATATTAGTGTTGATATGCCAAATGTTTTAATTATTGAAATTAATGGCACTCTTAAAGAAGAAGTAGCAAAAGAAATAAAACCTGTTACTTATAATAATGCAGTTCTTGTTGAATCACTTGATGAAAACGAGATGCAAAATATGTTAAATGAGTTTACAAAAAATAAAGGCTATGAAAAATTAGTTAGTGATATTACTAATATGAATTAAAAATAACTTGGAAAATGTACCAAGTTATTTTTTTGAGTTAAGCATAAAAAATAAGAAAAATAGGCTTGCTTTTCATATAATTATTGTGGTATAATCATATTCGTATGACTGCGATGATACGCGAGGTTGCTGATACACTAGGTTAAGTTGGTAAATATTAATCTGGTTAACTCAGGGAATTCGAGTGGAGCAAGTCTATACTAGATATAGACGAAAGGAGGACATGGATAATGTCAAATAGTAAGGTTAGAATCAATTTGAAGGCTTATGATCATAGATTACTTGATGTAGCTGCTGCTAAAATTGTGGAAACTGTAAAAAGAACTGGTGGAGAAGTTTCTGGACCGGTACCTCTTCCAACTGAGATTGAGAAGTTTACTGTTTTAAGAGCTGTCCATAAATATAAGGATTCTCGTGAACAATTTGAAAGAAGAACTCATAAGAGACTTATTGATATTAAAAATCCTAGTAAGGAAACAATTGATGCTTTAACTCATTTAGATTTACCAAGTGGTGTTGACATCGACATTAAATTATAATAAAAGGAAGGAAAATTAAAATGAAAGGAATCTTAGGACGCAAAGTTGGAATGACTCAAGTGTTTACTAAAGAAGGTAAATTAATTCCAGTTACAGTTGTAAGTTGTGAACCAAATGTTGTTATGCAAGTTAAAACTGTCGCTACTGATGGATATGATGCAATTCAATTAGGCGTATTTGAAAAGAAACAAAATCGTGCTAATAAAGCAGAAACTGCTAGAGCACAAAAAGCTAATACTACTCCTAAGCGCTTCTTAAAAGAAATTAGAAATGCTGAAGGTACTTATAATGTAGGTGATGTAGTAGATGCTTCAGTATTTGAAGTTGGTGACGTTATTGATGTTACTGGTACTTCAAAAGGTAAAGGAATGCAAGGTGTTATTAAAAGACACAATCAATCTAGAGGACCAATGGGACATGGATCACATTATCATAGAAAACCAGGTTCTATGGGTACAATGCTTCCAAAAAGAGTATTAAAAGGTAAAAAATTACCAGGACATATGGGTGTTGATACTGTAACTATTCAAAATCTTGAAATAATTGAAGTTAATACAGTTGATAACTATATTCTTGTAAGTGGCAATATTCCAGGTGCAAAAAATTCTTTAGTATTTATAAAGAGTGCTATTAAAAATTCTCGTAAGAAAGATCCAAAAGATATTATCTCTTATGAAGAAGAAGTGGTAGAAACTGTTGTTGATGAAGTAGTTGAAGAAACTATAGATACAGAAAATGCAGAAGTTGTTAATACTGAAGAAACTCCGGAAGAAAGCAAATAGGCTTTAGAAAGGAAATAATATGACAAAGATAAGTGTTAAAAATATTAAAGGTGAAAATGTTAAAGATATTAACCTTAATGATAATGTATGGAATATTGAAGTAAATGATGATGCTTTAAAGAAAATGATTCGTTTACAATTAGATAGTATGAGACAAGGTACTAGAAAAACTAAGACTAGAAGTGAAGTTTCTGGTGGAGGAAGAAAACCTTGGAAACAAAAGGGAACTGGTCGTGCTCGTCAAGGTAGTATTCGTGCTACTCAATGGAGAGGTGGCGGAATAGCGTTTGGAGTTAATCCAAGAGATTATTCATTTAAAATTAATCGTAAAGAAAGAGTTCTTGCTTTAAAAACAGCTCTTACATATAAGAATATTAATAAAGAATTAGTTGTTTTAGATAATATTAATTTAGATACTTTAAAGACTAAAGAAATTATTAATATATTAGAAACATTAAAATTAAATGGTAAAGTATTATTTGTAGTTAATGAAGAAAATGAAAATTTATATTTAGCTACAAGAAACTTAGGAAATGTATTAGTTTTATTAAATGATGAAATTAATGCTTATGATTTAACTAATGCTGATGTACTAGTTTGTACAGAAGATGCAGTTAATAGTATTGAGGAGGTGCTTAAATAATGAAACATTATAGTGATATTATAATAGCACCAGTTATTACTGAAAAATCAATGCTTGAAAGACAAAATAATGTTTATACATTTAAAGTAGTTAAAAGCGCTACTAAGTTAGATATTAAAAAAGCAATTGAAGATGCTTTTAAGGTTAGTGTTAAAAATGTTAATACATTGAATACTAAATCAAAAAGAAAAAGAGTTGGAAAATATGCTGGTAAAACAAAAACTTACAAAAAAGCTATTGTTACACTTGCAGAAGGTTCAACTATAGATTTATAGGAGGGATTATTAAATGGCAATAAAACATTATAAACCTACAACTAATGGTCGTAGAGGTATGAGTACTTTAGCTAATGAAGAAATTACAATTAAGAATAACCCTACTAAATCATTAATTAAAAAGGTAAGTAAAACTGGTGGAAGAAATAATCAAGGTAAAATGACTGTTCGCCATATTGGTGGTGGAGCTACTAAAAAATATCGTGTTATTGATTTCAAAAGAAATAAAATTGGAGTTACTGGTCGTGTTGCTACTATTGAATACGATCCAAATAGAAATGCAAATATAGCATTAATTAACTATCGTGATGGAGAAAAAAAATATATTATTGCTCCTAATGGTTTAAAAGTAAATATGATTGTTGAAAATGGAGAAGGCGCTGATATTAAAGTTGGTAATGCACTTCCATTACAAAGTATACCTGTTGGTACAATGGTTCACTGTGTTGAATTAAAACCTGGTAAAGGTGCTGAGTTATGTCGTGCTGCTGGTACTAGTGCACAAATTCTTGGTAGAGATGGTAAATATGTAATAGTTCGTTTACAATCTGGAGAAACAAGAAAGGTATTAGGAACATGTATTGCAACAATTGGTGTTGTTGGTAATGAAGATGTTAATTTAGTTAATTTAGGTAAAGCTGGTCGTAAAAGACACATGGGAATTAGACCTACTAATAGAGGTTCAGTAATGAATCCAAATGATCACCCACATGGTGGTGGTGAAGGTCGTGCACCTATTGGTCGTAAGAGTCCTATGACTCCATGGGGTAAACCAGCACTTGGACATAAAACTCGTAAATCTAAGAAAGCTTCTGAAAAGCTTATCGTTAGTAGAAAGACTAAATAGGAGGATAAGATAATATGGCAAGAAGTTTAAAAAAAGGACCTTATATTGAAAAATCACTTTTAAAAAAGGTTCAAAATTTAAATAAAGAAAATAAAAAGACAGTTATTAAAACTTGGTCAAGAAGAAGTACTATATTTCCTGAATTTGTAGGACATACAATTGCAGTGCATAATGGTAAAGATTTTATTCCTGTTTATATAACTGAAGAAATGGTTGGACATAAACTTGGAGAATTTGCATTAACTCGTAAGTTTACTGGACATGCTGGTCAAAAGTAGGAGGTAAAAATGGAAGCTTATGCAATACATAAAGGTGCTATTATAAAACCACGTCTTGCAAGAATGACTATGGATTTAATTAGAGGTAAAGACGTAAATAGTGCTAGAAGAATACTTGAAACTACAAATACAAAAGCAAGTAGATTAATACTTAAAGTTTTAAATTCTGCTGTTGCTAATGCAGTTAACAACAATGGTGCTAAAGAAGATGAATTAGTTATTAAAGAATGTTTTGTTAATCCAGGAACTATCTTAAAGAGAATTCAATTTGCTAGTCGTGGTAATGTTGATAGACATGATAAAAGAACTAGTCATATAAAAGTTGTTGTTACTGATAATAAAACTATGGAAGGAGAAGAAGCATAATGGGACAAAAAGTAAATCCTGTTGGATATCGTTTAGGTGTAAATAAAGACTGGGATTCTCGTTGGTATGCAAAGAAAGATTATGCAATTAATTTGAATAACGATATTAGAATTCGTGAATATATTTTAAAAAATTTAAAAGATGCTGCTATTTCTTCTGTAATTATTGAAAGAAAGAAAAATAGATGTGATGTTACAATTAGAACTGCTAAACCTGGTGTTATAATCGGTCGTGGTGGTGAAGACATTGAAAAACTAAGAAAAAAAGTTTCAAAACTTGTTAATGAAGAAGTATTTATTAACATAGTTGAAGAAAAAAATCCTAGTTTAAATGCTAAATTGGTTGCTGATAATATTGCAATGCAAATTGAAAATAGAGCTCCATTTAGAGCTGCTCAAAAAAGAGCTATCAGAGATACAATGAAAGCTGGTGCTAAAGGAATTAAAACTTTAGTTTCAGGAAGACTTAATGGTGTAGAAATGGCTAGAAGTGAAGGTTATACTGAAGGAACAGTTCCTCTACATACAATTCGTGCTGATATTGATTATGCGCAAAGTGAAGCAAATACTACATATGGAAAAATTGGTGTAAAAGTTTGGATTTATAAAGACGAAATTTTACCAGCTAAGAAGTTTGTAAAAAAGGAGGCGACTAAACATGTTGATGCCAAAAAAGACTAAGTATAGAAAGTCTCATAGATTAACATATGATGGTCGTGCTAGAGGTAATACTGAGCTTACTAAAGGAACTTATGGTTTAAAGGCTATGGAAGGTGCTTGGATAAGTGCTAGACAAATCGAAGCTGCTCGTATTGCTATGACTCGTTATATGAAAAGAGGAGGAAAAGTATTTATTAATATTTTCCCACACTTACCTATAACTAAAAAACCATTGGAAACTCGTCAAGGTAAAGGAAAAGGATCTGTTGATCAATGGGTTGCAGTAGTTAAAGAAGGTAAAATTATGTTTGAAATAAGTGAAGTTGATGAAAGCATTGCTAGAGAAGCATTAAGACTTGCATCACATAAACTTCCTGTCAAATGTAAATTTGTTAAAAAGGATGGTGAATAACAGTGGATATTAAAGAAATTAGAAAAATGTCTAATGAAGATTTGAAAAAAGAAATTATTAAGACTAAAGAAGAATTATTCACAAAAAGAATGCAACAAGCAAATGGTACTTTAGAAAAACCAACTGAATTAAAAACATTAAGAAAGAATGTTGCAAAAATGAAAACTATCTTAAGAGAAAGAGAATTAGACGGAGGTAATAATTAATGACTAAAAGAGTACAAGAATTAACTGGTAAAGTTGTAAGTGATTCATGTGATAAGACAATTACTGTTTTAGTTGAAACTTACAAACGTCATCCATTATACAATAAACGTGTAAAATATTCTAAAAAATATGCTGCACATGATGAAAATAATGAAGCAAAAGTAGGAGATACAGTTAGAATAAGAATGACTAAACCTATTTCTAAATCTAAGAAATATGAATTAGTTGAAATTCTTGAAAAAGCTGTAATTCTTTAGGAGGTATAACTATGGTAATGCAAGAATCTAGATTAAAAGTTGCTGATAATACTGGAGCTAGAGAAATTTTAGTTATTAAAGTTTTAGGCGGAAGCAAAGTTAAATCAGGAAATATTGGTGATGTTGTAGTTGGAACAGTTAAAAAGGCTATTCCAAATAGTAATATACCCAAAGGAAAAGTTATTAAGGCTGTTATTGTAAGAACTCGTGAAGGAGTTAGAAGAAATGATGGCTCTTATATTAAATTTGATGATAATGCTTGTGTACTTATTAAGGATGATAAGAGTCCAATTGGTACAAGAGTATTAGGTCCAGTTGCTAGAGAATTAAGAGAAAAAGATTATATGAAAATTGTTTCTTTAGCTCCTGAGGTTTTATAGGAGGAAATATGAAAGTTAAAGTTAATGACAATGTAAAAGTTTTAGCTGGTAAAGATAAAGGTAAAACTGGTAAAGTTTTAAAAACTTTAAAAAATGAAAATAAAGTTGTTGTTGAAGGTGTTAATATTTCTAAAAGACATGTAAAACCTAGAACAAACAATGATAAGGGTGGTATTTATGAAATTGAAATGCCTATCCATGTATCTAATGTAAAAGTTGTTGATGAAAAAGATACAAAAAAAGTAGATGCTAAAAAATCTGCTAAGAAAGCTAGTAAGTAGGTGAAATATGAGTACATTTAAAGAATTATATGAAACAAAAATTAAAAATGAATTAAAAGATAAATTTAATTATTCTAGTATTATGGAAGTTCCTAAATTAGAAAAGATTGTTATTAATATGGGCGTTGGAGAAGGATGTCATGATGAAAAGTTTATTGATGCTGCTCAAAAAGATCTTGAATTAATAGCAGGGCAAAAGGCAGTAGTAACTAAGGCTCGTAAATCTATAGCTAGTTTTAAATTAAGAGAAGGTCAACCTGTTGGTGTTAAAGTTACATTAAGAGGTGAAAACATGTATAATTTTATGGAAAAATTAATTAAAATTTCATTACCAAGAGTAAGGGATTTCCGTGGAGTTAGTGATAAAGCATTTGATGGAAAAGGAAATTATACTTTAGGTATTAAAGAACAATTAATATTCCCTGAAATTGAATATGATAATGTTTATAAAATTCGTGGAATGGATATTATTTTCGTTACTACAGCAAAAAGTAATGATGAAGCTCATGCATTACTAAAGGCATTTGGAATGCCATTTAAAGGTTAGGTGTTAATTATGGCTAAGAAAAGTTTAAAAGTAAAAAATAGTAGACCACAAAAGTTTTCAACTAGAGAATATACTAGATGTGAAAGATGTGGAAGACCACATGGTGTATTAAGTAAATTTAAATTATGTCGTATTTGTTTTAGAGAACTTGCTAATAAAGGTCAAATACCTGGCGTTAAGAAATCAAGTTGGTAAGAAGGAGGAATAAAATGTTTGTACAAGATAAAATAGCTGATATGTTAACTCGTATCCGTAATGCTAATATAATGAAATATCCTACAGTTACTGTTATTGGAACTAAAATGACTTTAGGTATTGCAGAAATATTAAAGAATGAAGGATACATTGAAGATTATAAATATGAAAAGAATACAAACGGTGATACTCTTACATTAACACTTAAATATGGTGCTAAAAAAGAAAGAGTTATTACTGGACTTAAAAGAATCAGTAAATCTGGTTTAAGAGTATATGCTAAAGCTGAAGAAATTCCTCGTGTTCTTAATGGACTTGGAATTGCAATTATATCTACTTCTAAAGGTTTAATGACTGATAAAGAAGCTAGAGCAGCTAAGTTAGGAGGCGAAGTCCTTGCCTATATTTGGTAAGTAATTATGAGTAGAATTGGTGAAAGAAATATAGTTATACCACAAGGTACTAATGTTAGCGTTGATAATGGAGTTGTTTTAGTGAAGGGTCCAAAAGGAGAACTTACTTTAAATGTTAGTCCACTTATTGATGTTCAAGTATCAGATGGTGTTGTAAAGACTAGTCAAAAGAAAGTATCTAAATTTGCTAATATGATGCAAGGTACTACTAATTCTTTAATTTCTGGTATGGTAACTGGTGTTAGTACTGGATTTGAAAAAGGATTAGAAGCTGTTGGTGTAGGATATAGATTTAATGTTCAAGGAAATAAAATTACTGTTAATGCTGGATATAGTCATCCTGTTGAAGTAATTGTTCCAGAAGAACTTACTTGTGAACTAGTATCAAGTACTGAAATTACAATTAAAGGTATTGATAAACAAAAAGTATCTGAATTTGCAGCTAATATAAGAAAAATTAGAGAACCAGAGCCTTATAAAGGTAAAGGAATTCGTTATAAAGGCGAATATGTTCGTCGTAAAGAAGGAAAGAAAGCGGCTTAAGGAGGTAAAATATGATAAATAAGAAATCTAGAAATGAAACTCGTCTTATAAGACATAAAAGAGTTAGAAAAAATATTAGTGGTACAAAAGAAATGCCAAGATTAAATGTTTTTCGTTCAAATAATGGTATTTATGCTCAAGTTATTGATGATGTAACTGGAACTACTTTAGTATCATCTTCAAGTCGTAGTTTAAAACTTTCTAATGGTGGTAATATTGAAGCTGCAAAAGCAGTTGGAACTGATATTGCTAAAAAATGTAAAGAAGCTAAAATAAGTAAAGTTACATTTGATCGTGGTGGTTACTTATATCATGGTCGTGTAAGCGCTTTAGCAGATGCTGCTAGAGAAGCAGGATTAGAGATATAAGGAGGAACTATGGATAAGAAAGCTAATAATAAAAAAAATATTGAAGCGAAAAAAAATTTATTAGAAGAAAAAGTTATTTCTATATCTAAAGTAACAAAAGTTACTAAGGGTGGTAGACATTTCCGTTTTAAGGCAGATGTTGCTGTTGGAAATAGAAAAGGTTTAGTTGGTATTGGAACTGGAAAAGCAAATGAAGTTTCAGAAGCAATTAAAAAAGCTATTCAATCAGCGAATAAAAATGTTGTAAAAATTGCATTAATTGATAATAGAACAATACCTCATGATGCAACTGGAAAAGTTGGTAGAAGTGTAGTTCTAGTTAAACCTGCAAAAGAAGGTCGCGGAATAATTGCTGGTGGAGCTGCTAGAGCAGTTTTGGAACTTGCTGGTGTTAAAGATATTGTTGCAAAGAGCTTAGGAGCTAATACTCAAATAAATGTTGCTAAGGCTACTTTAGACGCATTAAAAAGTCAAAGAACTCCAGAACATATTGCAGAATTACGTGGCAAAAAAGTGGAGGAATTATAATATGAGATTAGAAAATTTACCAAAATCTAAAGAAACAAAAAGTATAAAAAGAGTTGGTCGTGGACCAGGTTCTGGTATGGGTAAAACATCTACTCGTGGAGAAAATGGTCAAAAATCTAGAAGTGGTGCTTCAATTGCTCCTTGGTTTCAAGGTGGTCAATCACCATTATATAGAAGACTTCCAAAAAGAGGATTTAATAATAAAAGATTTAGAACTGAGTATGTTACAATTAATTTAACTGATTTAAATAAATTTTTTAATGATGGTGATGTAGTAACTCCAGAAGTATTAAAAGAAAGAGGAATTATTAAGAAGAGTCTTTGTGGAATTAAAGTTCTTGCTAATGGTTCATTAGAAAAGAAATTAACTGTTAAAGCAAATAGATTCTCAAGTAAGGCTGTTACTAAAATTGAAGAAGCCGGTGGCAAAGCTGAGGTGATTTAGATGTTTCGTGGGTTTTCCCAAATATTTAGTAAATCTAATAAAGATTTAAGAAAAAGAATATATTTCACTTTAGCTTGTCTAGGGCTATTCTGTTTGGGTACAACCGTAACAATACCTTGGGCATCACAAATATATCAAGATCTTGGATTTTTAGAGATATTTAATTTAATGAGTGGTGGTGGACTTCAAAATTTTTCAATCTTTGCTTTAGGTGTATCTCCTTACATAACTGCTAGTATTATTACTCAGTTATTACAAATGGATATTATACCTTATTTTAAAGATTTGAAAGACCAAGGTTATGTTGGAAGACAAAAGATGAATAAAATTACTCGTTATTTATCTATAGTTCTTGCATTTATACAAGCTTATGCACTTTGTGCATTTTATATGAAAAACCTAGGCACAATGGAAATAATTAAAACAACTTTAGTTATGACTGCTGGAACAAGTTTCTGCTTGTGGTTAGGTGATGAAATTACTAAAAAGGGAATAGGTAATGGTTCATCAATGATAATTATGGCTGGTATTATTCAAAGTATGCCAAGTATATTTAAAGGCGCATTTAATGCATTTATAAATGGTAGTTATTCAAATACTTTGGGTATTATATTATTTTCTACATTTATACTCGTTTACGTATTAGTATTAGTTGGTATTATATATATTCAACTTGCTGAAAGAAGAATACCAATTCAATATGCTAATAGAAGTAGTAGTGCTTATGGTGCTCAACAAAGTTATTTACCAATTAAAATTAACTCTGCTGGAGTTATACCAGTAATATTTGCACAAATATTATTAACTATTCCATCTACAATTGTAGCTTTTACAAAAAGTGAAAAAGCTATTGAATTTGTTAATAAATATATTATTTATTCTAGTGGTACTGGTATGATACTTTATGTACTATTAATTATATTCTTTGGATATTTTTATACATTTATGATAATGAATCCTGAAGAGATGAGTAAGAATTTAAATGAAAGAGGAGGTTATATACCTGGTGTTAGACCTGGTAATGACACTACTAATTTTATTAGCAATTCAATGGGTAAACTTACTTTAGTAGGTAGTTTCTTCTTAATGGTAATTGCTATTTTACCAGTTCTAATGAGTAAGATATCTGGTCTAAATAGTGCAGTTACTATTGGTGGAACAGGACTTTTGATAGTGGTTGGTGTTGCTATTGAAACATTTAAACAAATTGAAAGTTCATTACTAGCAAGAAGTTATAAAGAAAAGAGAAAAAGATTAAAATGAAAAATGTAATTTTTATTGCACCTCCAGCTGCTGGAAAGGGTACTCAAAGTGAAAGACTTATGGAAATTGGTTATGAACATATTTCTACTGGAGATATGCTTAGAGAAGAAATTAGTAAAAATACAGTATTAGGTAAAGAGATAAATGAAATAATTACAAAGGGTAAGTTAGTTAGTGATGAGTTAGTATTTGAACTTATTACTAATAAAATTACTAACTTAAGTAAACCATTTATTTTAGATGGATTTCCTAGGACTATTAATCAAGCTAAATTACTAGATGAATTATTTCAAAAGTTAAATATTACCAATTATGAAGTTGTGTATTTAGATGTATCTTTAGATGTTGCATTAAAAAGAGCATTAGGAAGGCTTACTTGTTCATGTGGTTCTTCTTATAATATATATAATGAAAATTTAAAACCAAAGTTAGAAAATATTTGTGATAAATGTGGAAAAGTTTTGGTTAAAAGAAATGATGATAATGAAGAATCATTTAAAGTAAGATTTGAAACATTTTTAAATAATATTGAACCTATAAAGGATTTTTATAGAGAAAAAGGCAGATTACATATAATTGATACAATGTTATCTACAGAAGAAGTTACAGATAGAATTAAGGGAATTTTGATATGATTAGTTTAAAGAGTGATAGAGAAATAGAACTTATGAAACATGCTGGGTATATTAATTACCTAACTCATAAAGAAGTTTATAAAAATTTGAAACCTGGTATTAGTACTAAGGCTTTAAATGATATTGCATATAATTTTATTATAAGTAATGATTGTAAGCCATCTTTTTTGAATTATGAAGGTTACCCAGCAAGTATCTGTATATCAATTAATGATGAAGTAGTTCATGGTATTCCATCTAGAAGAAAAATTAAAGATGGTGATGTAGTATCTGTTGATATTGGTGTAGAGTATAAAGGGTATCATTCAGATTCAGCAAATACATATATTGTAGGAAACTCTAATAAAGAAATTGAAGATTTAGTTAAATATACTAAAGAATCTTTGTATGAGGGCTTGAGTGTTATTAAAGATGGTGTTAAAATAAGTGATATTGGAAGCAAAATTGAAGAATTTGCTAAGATTCATAATTTGGGAGTTGTTAGAGAACTTGTTGGACATGGTGTTGGTACTGATGTTCATGAAGAACCTGATGTTCCTAATTATTACACTAAATGTAACACTAGGTTAAAAGCAGGAATGGTAATTGCTGTAGAACCAATGCTAACTTTGGGAAGTAGACATATTTATATGGAAGAAGATGACTGGACTATTAAAACAGAAGATGGACTTCCAAGTGCCCATTTTGAGCATACAGTACTCGTTACAAAAGACGGATTTGTTATACTAACAGGAGAGTGAGAAAATTGGCAGAATCCAAAAAGAATGATAAAATAGAAGTAGAAGGCAAAGTTATTGAAGTTTTAAAAGGTTCTGATTACCTTGTAGAACTATCTAATGGACATACTGTAAAAGCCTACGTTTCTGGTAAAATGCGTATGAATATGATACGTATCTTACCGGGTGATACCGTTACAGTACAACTTTCGCCTTATGATTTAACACGTGGGATTATAACATGGAATAAACGATAATGGAGGGAAATTATGAAGGTTAGACCATCAGTAAAGAAAATTTGTAAAAAATGTAAAATTATTAGAAGAAATGGAAAAGTTATGGTTATCTGTGATAACCCTAAACATAAACAAGTTCAAGGTTAGGAGGAATTATGGCTAGAATTAAGAATATTGAACTACCAAGTGAAAAACACACTTGTATAGGTCTTACAGCTATTTATGGAATTGGTCGTCCACTTGCTAAGACTATTTGTAAAGACGCTGGTGTTTTAGAAACAAAGAAAATTAAAGATTTAACAGAGGATGAAATCACTAAATTAAGAAAAGAAATTGATAAATATGTTGTTGAAGGTGATTTAAGAAGAGATGTTCAAATGAGCATTAAAAACAAAATGGAAATCAACTGCTATGAAGGTGTTAGACACAAAAAAGGATTACCAGTTAGAGGACAAAGAACAAGCAGAAATGCTAAGACTCGTAAAGGTAAAGGTAAAGTTGTTGCTAACAAGAAAAAGGTTGGAAAGTAGAGGTTAACTTATGGCATATAATAGAAGAAAAAGAAAAATTAAGAAAAATATTCCAGAAGCAGAAGCTCATATTCATTCAACATATAATAACACTATAGTTACTATATCTGATAAAGCTGGTAATGCTATTAGTTGGTCAAGTGCTGGTAGAATTGGATATTTAGGAAGTAAAAAGAAAACTCCTTTTGCTGCTGGTCTTACAGCAGAAGCTGCTGCACAAGCTGCTATTGAACAAGGTGTAAAAAAAGTTGATGTTTATGTTAAAGGTTTAGGTCCTGGAAGAGAAAATGCAATTAGATCATTACAAACTGCTGGATTAGAAGTAACAAGTATTGTTGATGAAACTCCTATTCCACACAATGGATGTCGTCCACCTAAAAGACCTAGAAATTAATGTAGTTAAGAAAGGAATATTGTATTATGACTATAAAATTTGAAAAACCAGAATACAAAATTACTGAATACATCGATAGCAATCATTTTGGAAAATTTGAAATTGATCCACTTGAAAGAGGATTTGGTACAACACTTGGAAATGCACTTAGAAGAGTTTTATTATCTAGTTTACCAGGTAGTGCTGTTACTAGCATTAAAATTGATGGTGTGTTACATGAATTTCAAAAAATTGAAGGTGTTGTAGAGGATGTTACTGCAATTGTATTAAACATTAAAAATTTAGTTGTTAAAAATCATTCTGAAGAAATGAAAACAATTAGATTATATGCTGATCAAGAAGGTCCAGTAACTGCTGGAATGATTGACAGAGATGCAGAAGTAGATATTATTAATCCTGACTTAGTTATATGTAACTTAGTTAAAGGGGGAAAAATTGATATTGAAATGACTGTTGAAAATGGTCGTGGATATGTTGATTCAAAAGAAAATAAAAAAAGATTACAAGATGCTAAAGTTGGTACTATAGCAATTGATTCAAACTATACACCAATTGAACTTGTAAAATATGAAGTTGTTGATACTAGAGTTGGTCATAATGAAAATTATGATAAACTAATTATGGAAATTTCAACAAATGGTAGTATGAATCCTGAAGAAGCTATGGCACTTGCTGCTAAAATATTAGTTGAGCACTTTAATATTATAGCTGACTTAAATGAAATAAGTGATTTCTCAGGATTAATGCAAGAGAAAAAAGTAGATACAATTACTAAGACTTTAGAGACTCCAATTGAAGAAGTTGAGTTCAGTGTAAGAGCTTATAATTGTTTAAAAAGAGCTGGTATTCATACAGTTCAAGATTTAGTAGATAAGAAAGAAGTAGAAGTTACTAAAATTAGAAACTTAGGAAAGAAATCTTTGAAAGAAGTTCTTGATAAAGTCGCTGATTTAGGACTATCATTTAAGGAGTAATGGATTATGGCATATAGAAAATTAGGTAGAGAAACAAGAATAAGAAGAAGCATTTTAGCAGGACTTACAAAAGATGTTATAATGCATGAATCTGTAGTAACTACTGAAGCAAGAGCTAAGGAAGTTAGAAAATTTGTTGATAAAATGATTACTTATGGTAAGAAAGGTACTTTAGTATCTCGTCGTAAAGCTTTAGCATTTTTACATAATGATAAAGATGTTACTAACAAAATTTTTAATGAACTTGCTAAAAGATATGAAAATCGTAATGGTGGATATACAAGAATTATTAAACTTGCAGAACGTCGTGGCGATGATGCTTTAGAAGTTAGAATTGAATTAGTTTAGAAAAATTGAGAAAGTTATAAAATACTTTCTTTTTTTATACAATAAATTAATTATATATGATAAAATAGTAAGTAGTGAAAATGTAGTTAGAGGTGTGTTATGGCAAAAGTTATTTCATTAGTAAATCAAAAGGGTGGAGTTGGAAAGACTACAACAAGTATAAATTTAGCTGCTGCGTTAGGAAAAGAAAATAAAAGAGTTTTAATTATAGATTTAGATCCTCAAAGTAATGCAACAACTGGGCTTGGATTAAATTCAAATGATTTTAATCATGATATTTATGAAGTAGTTACTGGAGCTTGTGATATAGAACAAGCTATAAAAAAAACTAAATTTCAGAATTTAGCAATTATTCCTTCAACTTTAAATTTAGCAGGTGTAGATGTTGAATTTGTAAAAAGAATGTTAGAGGATAAAGATTTTAGACAAAATGATCAATTAAAGAATGCGATTAATAGAATTAGAGATGCATTTGATTATATTATTATTGATTGTCAACCTTCACTTGGACTTGGTACAATGAATGCATTAGTTGCAAGTGATTCGGTTATTATTCCTGTTCAATGTGAATTTTTTGCACTTGAAGGAATTACACAATTATTAAATTCAATTATAATGGTTCAATCTAGTATGAATCCTACTTTAAGAATTGAGGGTGTTTTACTTACTATGTTAGATGGTAGAACTAATATTGGACTTGAAGTAATTGAGGAAATTAGAAAATATTTTAAAGATAAAGTTTTTAATACAATTATCCCAAGACTTGTAAGACTTGTTGAAGCACCATCACATGGTAAACCAATTAATGAGTATGATCCTACTAGTCGTGCTACTGAAGCGTATCACAATTTAGCAAAGGAAGTGATTGAGAGAAATGGAAACTAAAAAGAAGGCTTTAGGTAAAGGATTAGAGCAATTATTTGCTAATAATGTTATTGATTTCGATAATTTTGAAAAAGAGATAGTAACTGAAGCAAAAAAAGATAATGGAATTGCTATGATTAGAATAGCTGATATTAGAAGTAATCCATATCAACCAAGAAAATCATTTAATGAAGATACTTTGAATGAACTTGCACAATCTATAAAAGAGTATGGACTTGTACAACCTATTATTGTTAAAAAGAGTATTAAAGGTTATGAGTTAGTAGCTGGCGAAAGAAGATGTAAAGCGTCTAGAATTGCCGGACTTACTGAAATACCTGCTATAATTAAAGATTTCACTGATGATGAAATGATGGAACTTGCTCTTATTGAAAATATACAAAGAGAAGATTTAAATTCTATTGATGAAGCTAAAAGTGTAATGAATATTATTAAACTTAAAGGTTATACTCAAGAAGAGTTTGCATTAAAATTTGGTAAAAGTAGAACTTATGTTACTAATTTATTAGGTCTTTTAAATTTACCTAATGATGTACAGGAATTAGTTATTTTAAAAAAGATTAGTCCATCTCATGCTAGATTGTTAAGTAAACTTGATGATCCTTTAGAAATTAATAGACTTGCTAATCGTATTATGTTAGAAAAACTAAATGTAAGAGATTTAGAAGATATTGTTAATAATGTAGAGGTTGTTAAAAGAAAACCATTAGCTTATACTCATACTGATCCCAAATATCGTATTTATGAAAATGTAATTAGTGATAAAGTTGGTAATAAAGTTAAAGTTAAGAAAAATAAAATTGAAATTTCTTTTGATTCATTAAAAGATTTAGAAAGAATTATGGATATTTTGAATATATCTATTGGAGAAGATTAACATGGATAAATCATTTAATTTAGATGATGTTGTTGTGATGAGAAAACCTCACGCTTGTGGAACAAATTTATGGACAATAACTAGAATGGGTGTTGATGTTAAGATTAAATGTAATTCATGTGGAAGAGAAATTATGATGGATAGATTAGAGTTTACCAGAAAATTAAAAAAGGTGATTAATGATGAGAAAAAATAAAAAAATTAGAGAACATTTGCATCCGATAATGGTGTATGTTCTTTTGATACTTGGAACTATATTTCTTAGTGGATTTTTATATTTATTAGATACACAAGCTACATATTATAGTGTTAATCCAATAACATATAGTATTACTCCAAAAACTGAAGTTGTTGAATCTTTACTAAGTTTGAGTGGACTTAAATATATTTTTACTACTACTGTATCTAATTTTGCAAATTTTACAGTTTTATCTAACTTAATTATTATATTAATGGGTATTAGTATATTAGATAAAAGTGGATTTTTACAAACGGCAATAACTCTTACAACTAAAAAACTTAGAAAGAAGGCAGTTACATTTTTATTTGTATTAGTTTGTTTACTTAGTAGTTTATTTGGTGATTTATCTTATTTGGTATTCATTCCACTAGGTGCATATTTATTTTATTATGGAAGAAGAAACCCAGCAATCGGAATTATTGCCTCTTTTGCAGCTTTATCTTGTGGAAGTGCACTTAATATATTCTTTACTAGTAGTGATTCTGAATTACTTAGTTATACAATACTTGCTAGTCAGACTTTAGATTCAACTTATAATATTGGAACATCAGCATTTTTTCTTATAATGCTTGTAGCAGTTGTGTTGGTTGCATTTATAATAACAAACGTTACCGAAAATATTATTGCTAAAAAATTACCTAAATATGAGTTTTCTGAAACTGAACTTATTGAAGATATAGTAACAAAAGATGAACAAAAGGGTATGATGTATGCTTTGACTGCTGCTTTTGTTTATTTAATTATATTTATTTATAATATTATACCAGGGTTACCACTTAGTGGAGCATTACTTGATAATAGTCAAATTTTATATATTGATAAGTTATTTAGTGTTAATTCATTCTTTACTAATGGTTTTGTATTTATAGTTACTATGTTATTTATTATTCTTGGATTATTTTATGGTATTGGTTCTAAATCAATAAAGACTCATAAAGATTTTTGCAATTATTTAGGACATAGTTTAGATGGTATTGGGAATATTTTAGTAATGATTTTTTTAGCATCAACTTTTATTAGTGTTTTTAAGGAAACTAATATTGGTAATGTTTTGGTAGCATATTTTGGCAATTTAATAAGTAACTCTAATTTTACCGGATTATCTTTAATTGTTTTAATATTTGTACTAGTTTTTATTGCATCAATATTTTTGCCATCAAGTAGTTTAAAATGGTTCTTATTATCTGGTACTATTGTTCCACTTTGTATGAATACTGGAATTAGTCCAGAGTTTACTCAAATTATATATAGATTTGCAGAAACTTCTTCACTTAATATAACACCACTTTTAGCATACTTTATTGTATATTTGAGTTTTTTGGAAAAATTTAATCAAAGTGAAGATAAAATTAGATTAAAAGATTCAATTAAATATCAAATTCCATATACTGCTATAATATCTTTAGCATTATTAGCATTATTAATTATTTGGTATATAATTGGATTGCCACTTGGAATAGATAGTATTCCAACATTATAGGGAGGTTTTATGAGTTTAAAAGCTGGAATTGTTGGGCTTCCAAATGTAGGAAAGTCAACATTATTTAATGCAATTACAAAAAAACAAATTTTGATAGCTAATTATCCTTTTGCTACTATTGAGCCAAATGTTGGGGTTGTTACAGTACCTGATGGAAGACTAGATTATTTATGTAATTTATATAATCCTAAAAGTGTTGTTCCTACTACATTTGAGTTCATTGATATAGCGGGACTTGTTAGTGGTGCTAGTAAAGGAGAGGGATTAGGTAATAAATTTTTATCTCATATAAGAGAAGTTGATGCTATTGTTGAAGTTATTAGATGTTTTGATAATCCTGGTATTACTCATGTAAGTGGTAGTACTGATCCTATTAGAGATATGGAGATTATTAATACAGAGTTAATACTTGCTGATTTAGAAATTATTGAAAATAGACTTGATAAAATAGAAAAGAAGGCTGTAACTACAAAAGATAAAAATGCAATGGCTGAAGTAAATGTTTTAAGAAAGTGTTTAGATTCACTTAATAAAAATGTTCCTTTAAGATTGCTTAATTTTTCAGAAGATGAATTTGAGTTACTTAAAAATTTTAGTTTTATTACCTTAAAACCGATTATTTATGTTGCAAATGTATCTGAAGATGATGTTGCTACTGGTGATAATAAGTATTCTCTAACCTTAAAAGAAAGAGCTAGCGAAGAACATGCTGGTGTAGTTGTAATGTGCGCTAAACTTGAAAGTGAATTAGCAAGCTTAAGTGATGAAGAAAAAACTATGTTTTTACAAGAAATTGGTATTAGAAATAGTGGACTTGATAAATTAATATTTGCAACTTATGATTTATTGGGACTTGGAACATTCTTTACAAGTGGATCTGATGAGTGTAGAGCATGGACTTTTAAAAAAGGAATGAAGGCACCAGATTGTGCAGGAATTATTCATACAGATTTTAAAAAGGGATTTATAAAAGCTGAAGTTATGTCATTTAAAGATTTAGAAGAAGCTGGAAGTGAATTAAAAGTTAAAGAAAATGGTAAACTTAGACTTGAAGGAAAAGATTATATTATGCAAGATGGAGATATTTGTTATTTTAGGTTTAATGTTTAGAAGGTTTATATGAATAGTTATGAAGAATTAGTTGAAAGAATAAATGAAATTATAAATGAAGATCAAAATGTTTTTGAAAATGATGTGTCACTTAGAGGTGAATTTACTTTAATAAATCATTTTAGAATAAGAAATAGTCATGTTGATGAATTTAAAAGATTACTTGATATTGAATATATGTGGCATGATATGGTAACTAATAGAAGTGATTATTTTAATAAAAATAAAGAATTAATTATGATATGTCATGATATGATTAAAGCTCAAGATGATAGAATGGATTTATATACTGAGTTATATAATATACTTTCTAATACTGCTGGAAAAAGCATTACAGAATTAAGTTGTTTTTTAGGATATTATGTTAGTAATGATTTTTTAGATAAATTTAAAGAAATAACTTCAAGTTTGAAAGTTGGACCTTTTATTCGAATTAATAGTTTGGGTAGTGATGAAACTAAAAATAGAGTTGATAAATTATTACAAGATAATAAGGAACAATATAAGAGAATTAAAAATAATTTAAATGTTAATAACAGAGAATGCGAATTTCAAGGAAATAAATTTAAGACTATATTAGAGTTGGGTATATCTTCTAGTCTTACATTATCAATGGTTCAAGAGTTAAGAAGTGTTTATAATAAAGAAGATTTTGAAGAATTAATTAATGAACTAGAAAAATGGCAATTATTTACTAGTGATGAACTTGATAGTTTAAAAGAATATAATTTAAAAGATACTGAAACAATTGATACATTAGATAAGTTAATATCGTTCTTTGCTACTAGGGAAGATTTAGATATTCAAGGATTAAAAGTATTAATTCCTACTATTGGGGAAGGAAATTATAATGAATTAATCGATGGATTATTTAAGGTTGGTAAGATATCTTGGGAGGATTATAAAAGTATTCTTTTTGAACTTTTAGATGAAGATTTTAGTAGATAAAAAAATCATAGATTTAATATTTTCTATGATTTTTCTTTTTGCTAAATAATTTTATGAGTAAAAGAATAATTATTCCAATTCCAACGATTAAATACGGCATATAATTATTATTTTTTATTGTATCCTTTTTAATTGAGTTATCTTTTATTGTTGTAGTATTATCTTTTTCATCTTTTGGTTCTTCTTTAATTTGATCTTTATAATATGTGATGTTTTCAAGCATATCGTTTTTATTTCTGTCTTCTCCTACTAAAGATCTATATAATCCAAATTTTAATGGTGAATATGTTTTTATTTCAGTTGCTTTTTTATAATTATTATTACTTCCATTTATCCATTTTGTAAACCATGTCCATTGTTGACTATGATGTTCTTTGTATCCTAATTTTGATACTTCGTATGCTGTAAGACCGTTAAAATAATCTAGATGTGTATCATAATCCATTGTTATTTCATTTTCTTTATATAAATGTAAGTATAATTTTGGAGTATCCCAAACTCCGTATTTTTCATAGGAAGATGGGTGTATATCTTTATTATTTGTTTGTTCAATTGCTTTTTTTAGTACATATGTATTTAAAATATGTTGACCATGTGAATATTCTCCTAACTCATCATGTCCTACTACAACTTGTGGTTTAAATCTTCTAATCATTTCAATTTCAAAATTTAATGCATCTTCTTCAGATAAATTTGCTTTTTTTAAATTACTTAGTGCACCTTCTAGAGATTTTGAGTATGCATCTGGTACAATGCCTATTATAGGATAATTTCTTACTCCTACAACATATAATCCGTGTAATTGTTCATGTAATCTTTTAGGATTATCATAATGATTTGTAAAATACACTACTTGTACGTAGGCTTCTCTTGCTACATAAGTTGGAAGTAGCCCTAGAAAAAATAACTGTTCATCATCGCTGTGTGTAGAAAATAAAAGTATATCCGCTTTTTCACATGGCTTATTCCATATTTCAACTACACTTGGTAATTCGCCTTTACTTAAAATGTAAATTTCTCCAATTTTAACGTCTTCTTTATATGATAATGTAATTTCTTTTGAGGGAGATATTTTTTCTTCAATGTTTATGTATTCGTGTAAAAAATTATTTTCTCCAATTATATTTGTTTTATTATCATTTTTTATTGTACCTTCTTTACTAGCCATTTCATAAATAATATATAGACCATATATATCTTCATTTGATGTTATTTTTATGCTGTCACTTGATTTTATTGTAATGTAGGTGTTTTCATTATTATCAGATATTTTTTCACTTATTTTGTTGCCATTTAAAGTAATTGATGATTCTTTTGTAATGTCTTTGCAGTTAACTTTTAGTGGTATTATAAGTAATAATGTTATTAAAATATAATAAGTTTTTTTCATATTTATCACTCTTTCTAATATAGATTAAGTATATCAAAAAATAGTGAATTTGGCACTAGAAAATGATTTACAATTAATATATTTTTTGATATACTAATTTACGAGTAATTTATTACTCCTTGCTTCAAAAGAAGCCGGATAGACCATAAGGAGGTGTAAAAGTGACTAAATATGAAATAATGTTTATTGTTAAAGCAACTTTAGAAGAAAATGTTATTCAAAATATCACTAAAGATGTACAAAAATTAATTAGTGATAATAAAGGAAAAGTTGTTGATTTCAAAGAAATGGGTAGAAAAAAACTTGCTTATCCAATAAACAAGGAAGTTAGTGGTTTTTATTATTTAATGAATGTTGAAGCTACTAAAGAAACTATTAGTGAATTTGATCGTAAACTTAGAATTAATGAAAATGTTATTAGACATTTAATTTTAAACAAAGAAAGTGAGTAATATATGAATAAAGTAATATTAATTGGAAGATTAACTAGAGATCCAGAACTTAGAATGGCTGGAGGTTCTGCAGTATGTAATTTTAGTATTGCTGCTGAAAGTAATTATACAAATAAAAATGGAGAAAGAGCTGTAGAGTTTATTAATTGTAGTGCTTGGGGAAGAACTGCTGATAATATTTCTAAATATTGTACTAAAGGTTCTTTATTAAGCGTAGAAGGTAGAATTAGAAATAGTAGTTATACTGCTCAAGATGGTTCAAAAAGATATACTACTGAAGTTGTTGCTGAAGAAGTTAGATTCTTAGGTTCTAGAAATGCTTCTAGTAGTAATGCATCATTTAATACTAATGACGTTCCTACTAATGATGAAATGCCGTTGCCTACTGAAACTGCAGATTTATCTGAAGATCCATTTAAAAGTTTTTCCGATGAGATTACTTTAACTAGTGATGATTTACCATTCTAATAAAAGGAGGAATAATAAATGGCAGAATTTTATCGTAAGAAAAAGAAAATATGTCAAATGTGTGCTGGTAAAAGCGTTGATTATAAAGATGTAATGATTATTAATAAGTATATTAATGAAAAGGGTAAAATATTACCAAGAAGAGTTACTGGTGCTTGTGCTAAACATCAAAGACATATTGCTGAACAAATTAAATATTCAAGATTTATGGCTTTAATACCATATGTTAAATAGAAATCCAAAATTTTTGGATTTTTTTTTGATATTTTAAGAGGAATTTTAATAGTAACTTATATATATATAATTGAGGAGTTAAAAATATGAATAAACAAATGCTTAATTATATTTATATAGAGATTGTTAAAAATAATAAGATTACTGAATCTGAACTTGCAAAGATGTTTAATGTTACAGAGAGAACTATTAGAAGATATTTAAAAATATTAAAAGATAATAATATTATTTATTTGGAGGGCTATGGAAAAGAAAAGAAATGGGTTATACATAATAAGTTAAATATGTTATAATAATTATACATTTAGGAGGTTGTTATGAAAGTAATTTTACTAAAAGATGTTAAGGGAAAAGGTAAAAAAGATGATATAATAGATGTTAGTGATGGTTATGGAAATAATTATTTAATCAAAAATAAATTGGGTATTTTATATACTAAAGGAAGTAAAAAAGTATTAGATAATGAACTTAAAATTAGAGAAGATAAAGAAAATGAACTTGTGAGTGAACTTTCTAAGATTAAAGATGCTTTAGAAAATAAAGAGATTGTTTTTAAGGTTAAAACTGGAGCTTCTGACAAAGTATTTGGAAATATTTCTAAATCACAAATTGTTGATGAAATTAAAAAAATGGGCTTTAATATAGATAAAAAATGTATTAAGACTGATGGAAATATAGATACTTTAGGAGTACACAAAGTACTTATAAGTCTTCATAAGAAAGTAGAGTTTTTTATAAATGTAGTGTTAAATAAGTAGGTGATAATATGGATTTTAATGGTGTTAGTAATACAAGAGTAATGCCTAAAAATTTAGAAGCAGAAATGAGTGTTTTAGGAGTATGCTTTATAGATAATAATTTAGTAGATAATGTATGTGAAGAATTAAATAGAGATATGTTTTTTGATAAAAGAAATCAATATATATTTGATGCTATTGTAGAATTACATAATAATAATATACCTATTGATTCTAGTATGATTAGAGAGGAATTAGATAAAAAGAAAAAATTAAATGAAATTGGTGGTACTTCTTATATAGGAGAAGTTATTGATTCTGTAATTACTACTGCTAATTTATCTTTTTATATGAACATTTTAAAAGAATATTATACTAGAAGAAATTTAATTAATACTGCAACTGAAATTGTTACAAATGCTTATGAAGAAGAAAATTTAACAACTCTATTAGATGATGCTGAAAAAAATATACTTAATATAGTAAGAGTGAGAACTGTTAAAGACTTTGTACCTATTCATGAGATTCTTAGAAAAGCTCAAGCTAAATTAGAAGAACTTGCTAAAACTAAAAAAATTATTACAGGACTTGAGACAGGATTTTTTGATTTTGATAAGATTACTACTGGATTTCAACCTGGTGAACTCATAATTCTTGCTGCTAGACCTGGTATGGGTAAAACAGCGCTTGCACTTAATATGGCTACATATGCGGCAAGAACTACTGAAAAAGCAGTTGCTATTTTTAACCTAGAAATGCCTGCTGAACAATTAGTTAATAGAATAATTAGTGCTGAGGGTGGAATTGATTCATATAAATTACAAACTGGTTCTATGCAAGATAGGGATTGGAAAAGATATAATGAAGCCATGAATGAACTTGCAGAAACTAATCTTTACCTAGAAGATAATTCTGGTGTAACTATTGCAGAAATTAGAGCTAAATGTAGAAGACTTGCAAATATGCCAAAGGGTCTTGGTCTTGTTGTTATTGATTATTTACAACTTGTTACAAGTGGAAATAAAAGAATAGAATCTAGACAAGTAGAGGTATCTGAAATATCTAGAAGTTTAAAAACTATGGCTCTAGAACTTGGAGTCCCAGTTCTTGCATTATCACAACTTTCAAGAAGTGCTGAAAAAAGAGAAAGTAATATGCCAATGCTTGCAGATTTAAGAGAATCAGGTTCAATTGAACAAGATGCTGATATGGTACTTTTTATAAATAGAAAAGATTATTATGAAGCAAGAAAAGATCAAAAAGAAAAAATAGTTCCTGCTGAACTTGTTATTGCAAAACATAGAAAAGGTAGTTTAGGTACAATACCTTTAATGTTTGAACTTAACATGGGAGCTTTTAGAAATGTATTAAATGAAAATAAGGAAGATAATGAATGAAAAAAAAATATAAGATTATAACAGGAGTTTTGGTATTAATTACATTTGTTTTATCTATTATATCTAGTTCATATAATTTATTAAAAGCTAATAAAGTTTATGAAGTATATTTAGATGGTGAATTAATTGGTAAAATAACTGATAAGAATAGATTATATCAATTAATTGATGAGAAACAAGAAAATATAAAAAATAAGTATAATGTTAAAAATGTTTATCCACCTAATGGTCTTAAAATAATTGAAAATTATGAATATGATAGTAATGTTTCTGATGTTAATACAATTTATAATAAAATAGAGTCAATGGAAAATTTTACTATAAAAGGATATGAAATTAAAATAGGAGCTATTGATAGTCATCCTGAATATGTTTTATATACTTTAGATAAAAATGTATTTTATGATGCTATGAAAAAATTTGTTTTAGCATTTGTACCTGAGGAAGATTATAATAACTATTTAGAAGGTAATATAAAAGATTTAGAAGACGTTGGTTCAGTATATGATGATTTTAATTTTAAAGAAGAAATTACTATTAGAGATAAGTATATAAGTGTAAATGATAAAATATATGAATCAAGTGAAGAAATGGCAAAGACTTTAATATTTGGATTTGATTATAATGAAAAAAGTTATCGTGTTAAAGCTGGTGATACAGTAGAAAGTATTTCTGAAGATAATGAAATAAATACAAAGGAATTTTTGATTGCTAATAATAAGTATAATAGTAAAGATTCTTTACTTGTTATTGGAGATGAAGTTAAAATTGCTTATGTAACTCCTATTATTAATTTTGAATATAGAGTTCGTGAAATTAGAAAAGTTGAGTATGTTTATGATACTGTTGGTGGTAAAGATGAATCAAAACCATATGGCGAAATCTTACTAGCTGGTGTTACTGGCCTTTCACTACAAACTTTAGAGTATACGGTTAATAATGGTGAGCCTAATAGTGATACAAAAATTTTAAAAGATAATAAAATAAGAGAAACTGTTAATCAAGTGGTAAATAAATATAGGAAAGATACTTATTATAATCCTACTGTTTATATTGGTGAATGGGGATGGCCTACAAGAACGCCTTATGTTATTTCAAGTAAGTTTGGATACCGTTCACTTGGTGGTGGTAAGTTACATCAAGGATTAGATATTTCTGGAGCTTTATGGGGAACTGAAATTTATGCTGCTGGTGATGGAACTGTTGTTGCTATAAATACAAATTGTCCAAATAATGGAAGCTATCCAAATAGTTGTGGTGGTGGATATGGAAATTATGTTTATATTGAACATGATAGTAATATTTATACTGTTTATGCCCATGTTATGAATAATATTAAGGTTAATGTTGGTGATAAAATTACTAAAGGTCAAGTTATTGCTTATATGGGTAATAGTGGACAATCTACTGGAACACATTTACACTTTGGATATTCAATTGGTTATCCTTCTAAAGGTGTTTATAAAAATCCATTAACATTGTATTCAAGGAGATAGTTATGAAAGCATGTATTTTAGCGAGTGGTTCAAAAGGTAATTCAACTTATATTGAAACAGAAAATCATAGAATACTTTTAGATATGGGAAAAAATAAAAAATATATAGAAGAATCTTTAAAAAAGATTAATGTTGATCCAAATAGTATTGATATTATTTTGATTAGTCATTTGCACACAGATCATACTAGTGCTCTTCTTTCTTTTATTAAAAAGAAAAATATTACTGTTTGTATGCCAGAAGAAATGTTTTTGGAAGTTCCTGATTTAAAAGATTATGATCATATTAAAATATATGATGATGAAATTGTTTTTGATGAGTTAAAAATTTATGCCATTAAATCTAGTCATGATGCGGTTGCTTCTAGAAATTTTATATTTGAAGATGAAACTGGTTCACTTGTACAAATTACTGATACTGGATATATTAGGAGTAAATATTTTAATCTTTTAAAAAATCGTGATGTTTATTTTATAGAAAGTAATCATGATGTTGAAATGTTAACACATGGACCTTATCCTGATTGGTTACAAAAAAGGGTACTAAGTGATGAAGGACACTTATCTAATATTTCTTGCGGATTTTATTTAGCTAAGTTAATTGGTCCTTCTACTAAAAAAGTATATTTAATGCATTTGAGTGAAGTTAATAATACTCCTGAAATTGCTTTAAAAACTGTATTTGATACTTTAGAAGAATATAGTGTGTCTTTTAATGATATAAAATGTGCAAAGCAAGATGAAATTAGTGAAGTGATTACTTTATGATAAAAATAGTATGCGTTGGAAAAATTAAAGAAAATTATTTAAATTTATTAATTGATGATTATAGTAAGAGAATTAATAAATATCATAAATTGGAGATTATTCAAGTTAAAGATAATGATAATATTCAATTAGAGACTAAAGAAATATTAAAACATATTGATTCAAAAGATTATAATATTGCTTTGTCTATTGATGGAAAAAATTATGATAGTAGAGAGTTTTCTAATCATTTTGAAAAATTATTCATAACAAATAGTGTTATAACTTTTATAATTGGTGGATCAAATGGACTTGAAGATGAAGTTTATAAATTATGTAATGAGAAAATTAGTTTTTCAAAATTTACTTTTCCACATGGATTATTTAGAGGAATTTTATTAGAACAAATTTACAGAGCATTTAAAATTATGAATAATGAATCTTATCATAAATAAAGGGTGATTGAATGAAAAAAGATATTATTAAATTATTTGCTGTTATTGCGTTATATGCTTTATCCGGAGGTATGTTTTATTCTTTTGAGGAATTATGGATGATAGATAATATGTTATCTATAAGGACAGTTGGAATAGTCTTTAGTTTGTGCTCTGTCGTATCTGTTTCTTTAATATTTTTATGTTCTAATTTAATTAGGCAAAAGTATTTAAAAAAATTTGTATTATTTTTATTGATGCTTAAGAGTTTATTACTTATATCTTTATTTATGTTAAATGGTAGTGGATATAGTGTATTAATAAAATTTATAGTTATTATTGAGTATGCAATAGATAGTGAAATATTTACTTGTTTTTATCCGTTATTATCTATGATAAAGAAAGATGATAAAATTTATGCAAGACGTGGTTTAATTAATAGTGGATTTGATTATTTTTCAGTTTTACTTGGAGGATTTTTAGTAGGAAAAGAATTTTTAGGAATTGTATTTAATTATAATACTATTGTCTTTTTATCCTTTGTTTGTATAGTTATTTCCTTTTTAATTTTACTTACTATACCTTTTGGAAAATATTTAAGTGATGAAGATAAAAAAGAATATAACTTACTAACCAAATTAGTTCAAAATTTGAATAAAGATAAAATATCATTAAATTATTTATTATTCGTTTTAGTTGGTAATATATCTTATTATGGAATTTTAGGACTTAAAACAACTCTTTTTACAAATGACTTAGGCTTTAGCTTACAAAGTTTTTCAATTTTTAGTGTTGTGGTTGGAATTATTGCAGTATTTATTGGAACTTTAATACTTGAAAAATTTACATTTAAAAATAACTATATAAATGCTTTTATTAAATATGGATTTAGAGCAGTATTATTTATTATTGCTATAATACTATCTAATAAATCAGTTTATTTTATAACTCTTTTATATATATTACTTATTACAGAATCTTATACACATGTGCTTGATGCACCTTTTATAAATAGATTTGATGATAAACTTCAACTTGCATTTAGTAATTTAAGAGAAATGTTTTCATATTTTGGAATTGCTATTGGTACATTTTTTTGTGGAATATTGTTAACTTGTGATATTAAATTTAATTTTGTTTTTGCTCTTATATTTTGTATATTGCAAGTGTTATTTTTGTTTATAGCAATTAATTTAAAAGAGAAGGAGGATAATTGTGATAGGAAATGATTGGGATAATGTTCTTAGTGTTATAGAGCATAGTAATGGATTTAAAAACTTTTTAAAAATTATTGAAAACAAATATGAAAATGAAATAGTTTTTCCTGAAAAAAAGAATCTTTTTAATGCACTTAAACTTACTAGTTATGAAAATACTAAAGTTGTTATTATGGGGCAAGATCCATATCATGGTGTTGGAGAAGCTCATGGTCTTTCTTTTAGTGTACAAGATGGTGTAAAAGTTCCTCCATCATTACAAAATATTTTTAAAGAATTATATGATGACTTAGGTGTTCCAGTAAGTAAAAGTGGAAATTTAACTAAATGGGCACAAGAAGGTGTACTACTTTTAAACTCTGTTCTTACAGTAAAAAAAGATACTCCTGCATCTCATAGAAGTTTAGGTTGGGAGTTACTTACAGATTATATAATTAAAGCTCTTAATGAAAAGGATACTCCAGTAGTTTTTATTTTATGGGGGAGATTTGCTAAAGAAAAAAAGAAGTATATAACTAATCCAAAGCATTTAGTTTTAACTTCTACTCATCCGTCGCCTTTTTCTGCTTATAATGGCTTTTTTGGTAGTAAACCTTTTTCAAAAACTAATGATTTTTTAATTAAAAATAATTTAAAACCGATAGATTGGAAACTTTAAAAGTTATCCAATCTATCGGTTTTATTATTATAAAAACTTCTTATTTTAAATTTACTTATTTTGCTAACAATACTACTTGGAAATGTTTTTATTAAAGAATTTGATTTAATTGCTGTTTGATTAAAAACATTTTTTGCTCCGGTTAAAATTTCATCTATTTGTCTAAGTTCATTAACACTATTATTGAATTCTACATCTTTGTTTAATTCCAAAAAATCATTTTTTAAATCATTGATTAGTTTTTCGCCTTCATCTAATTTTATATCTTTCTCTATATTTGTCATTATGTAATTTCTTAATTCAACATAATCTTTTAAGTAATCTTTTTTATTAGTTACTGATTTAATTCTACCATTTAATGAAATAATTATGTCTAATTTTTTGTTTAAATTTTCATCAATAATATTTTCTGTAGTATCCATTTTTTCTTTATATTCTTTTAATTTTGAATAGCTACTAAAGTATAGTAGAGCTAAAATAGATATAATTACTGCTAAAATTGATATTATAATCCATATGTTCATATAATCACTTCTTTCTTTTTAATAAACTTTTAAAATTTGTATCAATTAAATCTTCAATTTCATTTTTATTAATTATAATATAAATTACAAGTAGTATAGTTCCAAATATCATTAGAAGTATTATTAAAAGTAATCTACTTTGTATATTATTTATTATAACATGATATAGTAAAGATAAAAATATCATAATTATATATGTTACAAATAATTTTGGTAATTTTTCAAATGTTTCTTTATAATTTAAATCATATTTTTTTTGTAACTCAATAAGTGGAATTATTAATGATATTGAATAACCAATCAATGTTGATATTATGGCGCCATAGTATGGATATATATTTAATTTGTTCATAAGTAACATTAGAGGTATATCTAAAGTTAAATTAATAAGTAATCCAGTTATTACTGATACATATATTAATTTGGTTTTATTTAATCCTTGAAGTCCATTACAAATCATTATGTACAGTGCATCGATTGATGCAGTAAAAATTAAAAGTTTAAATACTTTTGGTCCATAAATGCTGTTACCATAAAATATTTGCCATATTTCTTTTGAAAAAATACTCATGAATATTGATAAAGGTAGTGCTATGTAAAAAAATATTTGAATTATTTTATTAAATTTTTTATTAATGTCCGATTTATCATTTATAGCATTACTTTTTGCAATATTTGGTACTAAACTAATTGCAACTCCTGTAGCAATACTTGTTATTATAGCATTTAGTTTGTGTCCCCATGTTGTAAAGATACTACTAATTGTTTCAATAGAGGTTGCATCAAATTTAAGGTAATTAAGTCCTCTTATTAAAAGTATCATGTCAACAGTATTATATAATGAATTACAAATACTTATAACTATAAAAGGTATTGAATAATATATTATTTTTTTGATTATTTCTTTTTTTTCTTCTTTTTTTAAATCTTCTACTTTTACATCTTGAGTTTTTATTTTGTTTAGTTTATTTATTAAGTAAATATATGCCGTTAATGCTCCAAGACAAGCTCCAAATACCGCAATGCCAACTGAAGTTGTAAGACTTAGTTTAAAAATTTTTAAAGCTGAAAAGCTACCTCCTACTACAACAAGTACTCTTACTATTTGTTCTAAAACTTGGCTAAATGAAGAACACCTTATATATCCATGACCTTGAAGATAACCTCTACTGACAGAAAGTAGTGGTACTACAAGTACTCCGAAAGATACAGATCTTATTACAAAAGCTATGTCTTTATAAGTATTTCCTCCGCTTAATGAACCAATTATTAATTTTGCAATTTGTTCTGCGAATATAAAACAAATAAGAAATGAAATAATAGAGAAAATTCTAATTATTTTTTTTGTTGTTTTAAACATATATTCTTTTTCTTTAGTTTTGTTTAATGCGTTATATTCACTTGATAATTTGCTTATAGCAAGAGGTATTCCTGCACTTGATATTATTAAAAATAAATTATATATATTATAGGCATATCCATATAATGCTCCACCTTTAGTTCCTACTATATTGTAAAATGGAATAACGTAAATAATACCTAGTAATTTGCTTAAAAAGATAGCTAGAGTTGCTACAAATGCTCCTTCTATAAATCCACTTTTTTTCATAAACTAACTCCTATATATTATTATATTTATATTGCTTTCTTTTTACAAGAATTATTCTTTTATTTGTATATTTTTACTGTAAAATTCCATAAAAAAAAGGCCTTAGCCTTTTAAAAAGTTTTTTCTGAATAGTTGTGAGAATAATTTATTTTTTCCATAAATTCAACATAATCTAAATAAATCATTCTGAGTAAATACCAATTACCAGTTGTAGGGTCACTCATTACTAAGTGATCTTTACCGGCTTCCTCAATGATTCCTGAATAAATTTTATTTTTCCATTCACCACTATCTGGGTAGGTAAAATGTGCATTTACTCTTTTACCTTTGTTTAATCTTAGGATATTTTCAATATAACTTTGTTCTGATGTTACCTCTTGCATTACTGATAAATTACCTGGTGGTGATGATGGCATTGGATTTTGATTTTGCATAAAATCATTTTGATAGTTATTTGAATTTTTTGGCATATCGTTTTGATATCCGTTAGCTGGAAATGTTGGATTTTGATAATAATTTCCGTTTATATTAATCACCTCAAATTATTATATGAAAATTATTTTTTTTAAGAACTTTATTGCATTAAGAAGATATTTTGTGTACAATTATACTAGGAGAATAGTATGAAAAGGGATAATTATACAAAGAAAGATATAAAAGATTTAATTATAAATGGTGTGTCATTTACTTTTGGAACATTTTGTTTAGCTTTATGTTATAACTTGTTTTTTGCTCCGAATAACATAATAGTAGGTGGTATGTCTGGACTTGCTCTTATATTAAATGAAATTATGGGAATCAATACTAATGTATTTATTTATGCTTCATCAATTTTTTTACTTATTCTTAGTTATATATTTTTAGGAAAAGATAAAACAAAAAATACTGTTATTGGGACATTTTTATATCCTCTTTTTATAACTCTTACTGAACCTGTTGCAAAATTTTTATTAATATATTTATCTTTTCAACAAATATTGGTTACTGTAGTACTTGCAAGTTTATTATATGGGTTTAGTAATGGACTTATATATAAATTTGGTTATTCAACTGGTGGAGTAGATGTAATTATTCAATTTTTATGTAAATATTTTCATTTAAATTCTGGAACTAGTTCAACAATTGTAAATATTTTCATAATATTATTTGGTGGTTTTGTATTTGGAGTTGATAATGCAAGTTATGCAATAATTATTTTAGTTGTTTCTTCAATTATTGTTGATAAAATTATTATTGGGATTTCTACATCTAAAAAGTTTATGATTTATACTAGAGAAATTAAAAAAGTAAAACATATAATTATGGATGATTTTAATACTGGGTATACAATATTTCCTACAATTGGAGGTTATTCACATAAGAAGGGAACAATGATTATGTGTGTTATATCTAATAAAGATGTTAATTTATTTAAAGATAAGATACTTGAAGTTGATAATGATGCATTTTTTGTAATTGATGATTGTTATGAAGTTCAAGGTGGGATTAAAAATTCAAATATTCCGTTTTTTAAATGATAAGTTTGTGTAAAAAGGATTTATTTACCATTTAAGAGATGGTAATTTTTTGTTATAATTATATAGGAGTATAGATATGAAGTTTATTGAATTAAAAAATGTTAATAAAACTTATTCCACTGGAGTTACTGCAATTGCAGATTTATCTGTTACTATAAATAAAGGCGAGTTTGTTTTTGTTATTGGACATACTGCTTGTGGTAAATCGACACTTATTAAAATGCTTTATAGAGAAGAAAAACCTACTAAAGGTAGTGTTTTAGTAGGTGGAGTAAATGTTGCAAAACTTAGAAATGGAAAAGTATATAAATTAAGAAGAAAGATTGGAGTAGTTTTTCAAGATTATAAATTACTTCCTAAATTAAATGTTTATGAAAATGTTGCTTTTGCACTTGAAACAATTGGATTAAAAGCAAGTGAAATTAAGCCAAAAGTTATGAAAGCAATTGAAATTGTTGGATTAAAAGAAAAAACTAGAAGTTTTCCTCATCAATTAAGTGGTGGTGAACAACAAAGGGTTTGTATAGCAAGAGCTATTGTTAATGAACCAAAATTACTTATTTGTGATGAACCTACTGGTAATTTGGATCCAGATACAAGTAAAGAGATTATGGATGTTATTGATAGTATTAATAAAGACTTAAAAACTACTGTTATTATGGCTACTCATGATAAAGACATTGTTAATAGAATGAAAAAAAGAGTACTTTTGATAGAACATGGTATTCTTACTGGTGATTATTTAAAAGGTACATATAAATCACATGAACATGGTTTTGAAGCCACTGGAAAGGATGTGGCAAAATGAGAGCTATAAGAATTGTTGGAAGAAGTATTAGAGATGCTTTTAAAAGTGTTTTTAGAAATTTTAGTTTGAGTATGGCATCAATATTGTGTGCTACAATAACTTTAATGGTTGTTTCAATTTCTTTAATAGTAGCGGGTAATGTAAATGTTACTACACAAAATTTGGAAAATGAATTAAGTATAGTTGTTTATGTTGATAAAAGTGCTAGTGAAGATGATTCTAATTTTTTATTTTCTACTATTCAAAAATTACCTAATGTTAATAATGTAACTTTTAAAAGTAAAGATGAATGGAAATTAGAAATGAGTGAATATTCTAGTAGTTATGCAACTCTTTTAGAAACCTATGATGATAATCCATTGATGGATAGTATGGTAGTTACTGTAAAAGATGTTAAATATTTAGAATCAGTAACTGAAAAGATTAAAGAAATGGATCATGTAAATAGTGCCTCTTATGGGGAGGAAACTGTTGATAATATTATATCTGCTTTTGATATAGTACAAAAAAGTACAGTTGTTGTGGTAATTGCTCTTATATTTGTAACAGCATTTTTGATTAGTAATACAATTAAGTTAACAATTTATTCAAGAAAAAATGAAATAGAGATTATGAGACTTGTTGGTGCAAGTAATGTTTCAATTAAATTACCTTTTGTAGTTGAAGGTTTTATAATTGGGGTCATGGGTTCTTTAATTCCTGTAATAGTTACGATTTATGGCTATATGATTGCATTTAATAAACTTGGTGGTCATGTTATTACAGATGTTCTTAAACTAATAAGTCCATTTCCATTTGTATTCTATGTTGCTGGTATAGTTTTAATAGTAGGAGCATTAATTGGTATGGTAGGAAGTTTAAGAGCTGTTAGAAAGTATTTGAAGATATGATGAAAAATAATATAAAAAAAATTATTAATATATTTGTTGTAATTGGATTATTTTTCTGTATGTTTGCACCTAAACATACAAGTGCACAAACACTTGCAGGACTTAGGAATGACTTAAAAGTACTACAAAATAAGAAAGCGGAACAAGATAGAAAAAAGCAACAAACTCAGGCTGAAATTAATAAGAATAAAAACAATATTGCTAATGCTGGTAATGATATAGATAAAGCTAAGGTTCAAATTGAAGTTCTTACTAATGAAATTAATTCTACTAATGAAGAGATTGCAAAAGTAAAAGAGCAAACTGAAGAATTATTAAGACAATATCAAAAAATGAGTGAAGAAAATGAATATGCTAAATATATAACAGGTGCTAATTCTATGACTGAACTTATTATGAGAATGGATGTAATGAAACAAGTTGCTGCTTACAATGATGAACAATTAACAAAGTTAGAAGCCTTAATAAAAAATAACCAAAAGATGAGTCAAGAGTTAGAAGAATATCAAAAGACTTTACAAAAAAAGATTACTACTTTTGAAGAATTAATTGATTCTTTAGGTGATGATTTATCTAGTTTAGTTGAGGGTGCTGAATCTATTGAGTCAGAAATTAAAAGTAAAAAAGAATCTATTAAATATTATGAATCTGCTGGTTGTAAAGAGGATGAAGATTTATCTGTTTGTGTTAAAATTGGAGATAATGCAGGTTGGTTAAGACCTTTAGTAAGAGGTAAGATTACAAGTCCATTTGGATGGAGAATACATCCTACTAAAAGAGGAACTAAATTTCATAATGGTATAGATATAGGAATTACTGAAGGAACTAAAGCTTATGCTACTGCAAATGGTGTTGTTGGGAAAATAACAAGACAAGCATCATGTGGTGGTAATATGGTTTATATATGGGTTTATGTTAAAGGTGTAAAGTATACTATTGTGTATATGCATCTACTTACTATAAATGTTAAAGTTGGTGATGCTGTTACTACAGATACAGTTGTTGGTCTTGTTGGTGGAGGTTCTACTGGTACTAGAAGAGGTGGATATGATTCTTGTACTACTGGAGCACATTTGCATTATGGTGTATCTAAAGGTAATTGGTATACTTATGACAAAACACAAACTTATTCGAAATTTACTGCAGGTATGATGAATCCACCTGGATTTCCATCACTTGGTAGTTCGTTTTATACAAGATAGAGCAAGAATGCTCTTTTTTCTTTGCAATAATGGACTTTAACTTAGAGTTTTGATATACTAGTATTAATAGTTTTACTATTAAAAATATATATAGAAATAAGTGATGAATAGATGAAAAAAATAGTTATATTTGGTGGTGGTAGTGGACTATCACAACTTCTTAAGGGATTAAAGCTTTTTCCAATAGATGTTACTGCAGTTGTATCAGTTTCAGATAATGGAAGAAGTACAGGAAGACTTAGAAAAGATTATAATATTCCTGCAGTTGGGGATATTTCTAAAGTGTTGCTTGCAATGAGTGATGCAAATGATAATGTTAAAGAATTATTAAATTATAGATTTACTAAATCTAAATCTTTAGGAGAACATTCTATTAAAAATTTATTGTTAACAGCACTTTTAGATATGAAAGGTGATTTTGCTAAATCTATTCCTGTTTTAGTGTCTCTTTTTGATATTAAAGGTAACGTTCTTCCTTTAACTGAGGATAATGTAGATTTAGTGGGTATTACAGTAGATGATAAAAAACTAGTTGGAGAATGCCAAATTACTAAATCTAAGAAAAAAATTAAAAGAATAATGTATTCAGATAATATACACGTTAATGATAAAGTTATTGAAGCTGTAAAAAAAGCAGATTTAATTATTCTTTCTTCTGGTAGCTTGATTACTAGTATTATTCCACATTTACTTAACAAAAAATTAAATGATGCGATTAAATCAAGTAAAGCTAAAACAATGTATGTATGTAACTTATTTACTCAACCTGGAGAAACTGATGATTTTAAAGTAAGTGATCACATTAAAATGCTAGAGGAATATCTTGGAAAAAATACTATTGATATTGTTCTTGCAAATAATCATAAGATGAATTCAAATTTGTTAAAAAAATATGAAACATTAGAACAAAAAGATCAAGTATTTTTGGATAAAGAAGAGTTAGATACTATGGGTGTTAAAATTATTCAAGATAAGTTATATAAGATTGAAGATAATTTTTATAGACATGATGAACTTAAAACTGCTTATTTGATATTTTCATATTTAATGGATGGAATAAAATGACATTTACTACAAGATTAAAAGAAGAAATTAGTAAACTTTCTAATAATAGTATAGAATCTAGAAGTATTTGTGAAGCATTTTTAAGATATAATAGCGATATTCAAAATAATTCAATTGTAATTACGCTTGAAAATGCTTCAGTAGCAAGATTTATTTATAAAATAATTAAAGAATTGTATGGAATTAATCCTGTTTTGAAAGTAAGAATACAAAAAAGATTTAGAGTTAAACAAATATATATTTTAGAAATTAATGATAAGACAAATTATATAATTAATACTCTTAATTTAAATGGTGAACCAAATATTGATTCTGATGAAGAGAAAATTGCTTATTTAAAGGGAGCATTTTTAGGTGTAGGTAATATCTCTAATCCTAGTACTAGTGGGTATCATTTGGAGTTTATTTTAGATAAACAAAGTGATAGCGAATATATAAATTTTTTATTAAATTATTTTAATTTAAATTCTAAAGTTATTAAAAGAGGTAAGAAATATGTTACTTATATTAAAATGAGTGAATGTATAAGTGATTTAATAAAAATGTTTAGAGCAATTAATTCTCTTTTTGAATTTGAGGATACTAGGATATATAGAGATCATAAAAATATGGTTAATAGATTAAATAATTGTGAGATTGCTAATCAAGAAAAGACTATAAAAAGTAGTATGAATCAACTTGAAGATATAAAGTTTTTAGAAGATAATAATTTAATAGATTTGTTAGATGAAAAAATTAAATTAGTTATTTTATATAGAAAAAAATATCCTGATGCATCACTACAAGAACTTGCAGATATTATAAGTATGGAAACTGATTATAAAGTTGGAAAGAGTGGTATTAATCATCATTTTATAAGGATTAGAAAAATGAAAGAAAATCAAATTAAAAGAATGAATAAATAAGAATTGAAAGGGAAAAGTATATGAAAACAGACGTTACTGTATTAAGTAATAATATTTCTAATAAGTTGTTATTAAACTATAAAGGTTATTATGTTATAAAAAGAAATTTTTCTTATGATGAGCTTGTTTTGAAAAAAAAAGTTGTGTTTTTTAATATTTTAGATAACATTAATTATTTAGATGTTAGTAAGTTGTTTGATTTTTTGAGAAAAAAGAATGTTAATTTTATAAATATTACTAATAACAGTGAACTTGCACTTTTAACTAAATATACTACTATTTATAAAGATGATAAGATTGTTCTTGAAGGAGAAACCTTAAAAGTAATGGAAAATGATTCAATATTTAGAAAACTCGGCTTAAAAATTCCTTTTATGATAAATTTATCTATTCTTCTTAAAGATTATGGTGTTATTAATGAGATAGTAACTGATATGGATAGTTTGAGGGATATGTTATGGAAATAAAAGAATATTTAGATAAATATGGGATTGTTGGAGTAGTTAGCAATTATAAAATAAGTTTAGATTTAGATTCTACTGTAAGTGATTTAAATATTAAAAATTTTGAAAAAGCTTGTAAGATGGTTAAAATTGATGGAAATATTCTAAATAAAAAATTAAGTGAATTATCTGTAAGTGAACTTTTTAAAGTAGAGTTTATGAGTAAATTAGATAAAAAAGTTATTATAATTGGTAATATGTCTAGTAGATTAATACTTAAAGATATTGAATATTTTAAGAAATTAATAATTAAATTAAATTCTGAATATAATAAAAAGTTTGTTATTATAGATAAAGATATAAGTGTATTTTTTGATTTAGTAAAGAGAGTATTTGTTGTGAATGGTAAAAAAGTTTTATATAGTACATCTGATTTTTTTGATGATAAATTGTATAGATATGCTTCGGAACCACAAGTTGTTAAATTTATAAAATGTGTTAATAAAAAGAAAAAAATACTTAAAAATAATACAGATATTTTAGAAGTTTTGAAAGATATTTATAGGAGTATTTGATGAAATATAAAGTTGTAATTAGTTATGATGGATCAAAATTTCATGGTTTTCAAAGGCAAAAGGATGTTAGAAATGTTCAGTCTACTATTGAAAATTATTTAAGTAAGTATTTTAAAGAGGATATTGTAATAAAAGGAGCTGGGAGAACTGATGCTAAGGTTCATGCTAATGGTCAAGTTATTTCTTTTTCTACAGATAAGTGTATAAAAATTTTAAAAAGAGATTTTAATAGAGATAATAATGATATTAAAATTAAAAATATTTCACAAGTTTGTGAAGAATTTCATCCTAGGTTTAATGCAAAAGAGAAAGAATATTTATATAAATTAGATACAACTGGCAAGAAAGATAATAATTATTTTGGGTATAGTTATTATAAATTTGATTTAAAAAAAATGAGAGATGCTAGTAAATTGTTTTTAGGAACACATGATTTTAGGAATTTTACTGCAGGAAGTAGAGATGATTATGTTAGTACTATTAAAAAAATTAGAATATATAAATTATTTGGAGTTATTTATTTTAGATTTATTGGGTATGGTTTTTATAGATATATGGTTAGAAATTTAGTTGGTGCTTTATTACTTGTTGGAAGAGGTAAAATAGATGATAATATAATTCTTGATGTGTTAAATACGAAAGAAAAGCGAGATAATTTGTCTACTGCTAAGCCTGAGGGTCTTTATCTTATAAAAATTAAGTATAATTAGTGGTTTTTTATTGACATTAAGCCTAATTTTACATATAATTTTAAATGGTACATTTTATTTACTTCTATTTGTTAAGACCTTGGGAAAGTTTAGACAGATAAAGTGATGAAAGGAAAAAAATATGAAGTCATTTATGCAAAAAAAAGAAACAATTCAAAGAAATTGGTATGTTATTGATGCAGCTGGTAAACCATTAGGTAGAGTTGCAACTAAAGCAGCACATGTTTTAAGAGGAAAACATAAACCAACTTATACTCCATTTGTTGATTGTGGAGATTATGTTATCATAGTTAATGCTAGTAAAGTTTTACTTACTGGTAATAAATTAAAAGATAAGAAATATTATAACCATTCTGGATATCCAGGTGGACTTAGAGAAAGAAATGCTGAAGTTATGATTGAAAAATATCCTGAAGAAATGCTTGAAAGAGCTGTTAAAGGAATGCTTCCTCATAACAGATTAGGAAGAGCTATGAGTAAGAAATTATTTGTATATGCAAATGATACTCATAAACAAAGTGCTCAAAAGCCTATGGCATTAGAAATTGATTAGGAGGATTTATGGCAAATAAACAAGTATGGACTGCTATTGGTAGAAGAAAAAGATCAGTTGCTCAAGTTAGATTAGTAGGAGGAACTGGAAAAATTACTGTTAATGGTGTAGATGTTGATGAATATATGCCATTTCAAACATTAGTTATGGATTTAAAACAACCATTAGTTGCTACAAATAATGAAAATAGATTTGATATTGATGTAAAAGTTAATGGTGGTGGTTTTTCAGGACAAACTGGAGCTATTAGATTAGCAATTACAAGAGCTTTATTAGAATTTGATAGTAATACTGATCAAGCTAGAGAAGATAGTTATAGACATATTTTAAAAACTGCTGGATTTATAACAAGAGATCCAAGAGTAAAAGAAAGAAAGAAATATGGTCTAAAGAAAGCACGTCGTGCTCCTCAATTCTCAAAAAGATAATATATTGTTTCTTTTATACCCCTTTATTGGGGTTTTTGTTTGTATTTTTTTAAACAAAATGCGACACTATAATTTCTAGACTTTAAAAAGATTTTTTAGTATTATTTTTTTGTGAAGAAAAGTTGTCTTAATATAAATGTTTATATAGATGAAAGTGGTTCTATTCATAAAAATAGTAAAACTTTGTTTTTTGCTGTTGGAGGATACTTTGTATTTAATGATAAAAAAGATAAAGTAGTTTCTTTTTATAAAAAAATTAATAGAGATATAAAAATAAGTAAAAATATTTTGCTTACTAAAGAAATGAAATCTTATGATTACTCTATAAGTGAAAAAATTAATATTATAGAAAAAATACAAGATATTGATAGTTTTTGTGCTGTGTCTATGGTTTTTTTAAAAGAAAAAATGAACAAACAAATAATTGAATCAAATATATTTTTTAATTATGCAGTAAGACTTTTATTTCAAGAAACAATAATACCAATAGTTAAAAAGAAAGATGTTGTAATTAATTTTATTGTCAGTGTTGATAATAGAAATATTAGAGTAGGAGATTTAAATAATTTAGAGAATTATTTGAATACTGAATTTTGTAATGATGAATATTATTTTAAAGTAACCTATTATGATTCTAAATATAATTATGGAATTCAACTTGCTGATTTAATGGTTAATTCTTTTTATAATTATTTTAAAAATTTTGATTATATAAAGAATGTTTTTGTTAAATTTAAAAAGAAAAATTATAGAATATGTGTATTTCCATTTCATAAAATTGTTGGTAAAAGAAAAAAGATTAATTATATTTTTAAATGATATTTTAAGTTGACTGTAAGATTTTCATGTGTTAGGATGTATTTAAGACCTAGGGTAAGTAGCTCAATGCTAAGTGTATAGTAAGTACACTGCTTCCTAGGCATTTTTTTGTTGAAAACTTGATTGTTATTAACAATTAAAAATTGCATAAAATATATTATATGAAAAGATATTTTTATGTAATTTTTTATTTTTTTGTTGGGGTGCTTATATTTTATTCTATGAAGGTTGAAGCAGTCTTACCTTTAAGTGGCAAAGTTATAATTATTGATGCTGGTCATGGTGGTGTTGATCCAGGAACTAGTTATAATAATATACTAGAAAAAGATATAAACTTAAGTATTAGTAAATATTTAGAAGAAGAATTAAGTAAGAATGGTGCTTCAGTTATTTTAATACGTGATGGTGATTATGATTTAGCTAGTCCCAAAAGTAAACATAGAAAAAAATCTGATTTTGATAATAGAATAGATATAATAAATAATAACAATGCAAATTTATATATAAGTATTCATCTAAATTATTTGAGTGATAGTAAATATTATGGACCTCAAGTTTTTTATGATAAAAGTAATGAAACTTTGGCAAGTTATATACAAACTAGTATGAATAAAGTACTTAAGGGAGATAGAGTAATTAAAAAAATTCCTAAAGATACTTATATGTATAATAAAATTAAGATTGATGGTGTATTAATTGAATGTGGTTTTTTATCAAATGGAATTGAAAGAAAAAATTTAATAAAAGAAGATTATCAAAAAAAAATTGCTTATAGTATTTATTTAGGTATTAAAGATTATTTTAGTAATTAAATTTCACAAGATCATCACAGTATTTAAATAAAAATTACAATTAATTTAGATATATTTATCTTGTTTCTTGTGGTATAATTAATTTGGTGAATAATATGGGGTCTAAAATATTTAAAAATTTAGATGAACAAATTTTAATTTTAGAGCAAAAAGGCCTAGTGATTGATGATGTTTTTTATGCTAAAGAAATATTGCTAAGAGAAAATTATTTTTTCTTGAGTGGTTATAGACATTTATTTTTACGTGATGATGGTAGTAGAAAGTTTATCAAAAACACTAATTTCAGAGAAGTTTATGGACTTTTTAATTTTGATAGACAACTTAGAAACATTTTGTTTAAAAATATACTTATTGTTGAAAATAATTTAAAAAGTATACTTTCTTATGTAATGAGTAAAAATCATGGTTTTAAAGAGCAAAATTATTTAAACTCTGCTAATTTTGTACAAGATTATACTAAAACTAGACAAGTTAATGATTTGCTTAGAAAAATGAAAAGACAAATTAATGTTAATGGTAAACAACATGCTGCTACTAGTCATTATATTTCCAATTATGGTTATATTCCACTTTGGGTAGTTGTAAAAGTATTGTCTTTTGGTATAGTTGGTGAATTATATTCAATACTACAAAAAGAGGATCAAGAAGAAATTAGTGAAATTTATAATGTTTCAGTTAGCAATTTGATTACCTATTTACCTATTTTGGCTAATTATAGAAATTTATGTGCTCATGAAGATTTATGTTTTAATAATAGAACACATAAAGATATTGCGGTTAATAAGTATCATGATTTATTAAATATTCCTAGAAATGAAGATGGTGAATATATTTATGGTTTACATGATTTATTTGCAATAATTATTATTATGAAACAACTTTTAAAAGAAGAGAATTTTGTATTAATGATGCATGAAATTAGTTATGAAATAGATGTATTGGATGGGAAGTTGGAAACCATTAGTATTAATAAAGTGTTAAATGAAATGGGATTTCCATTAAATTATAAGGAGATAGTGATGATAAACAAATGAAACAAACAGCGAATAAAACAGTAAGAACAGTAGTATATAGTATTGCACTTGTATTAATTGGTATTTTCTTGACTTGGGGAATTATTTATAAATTTCCTGCTATATTTCAAGAAACAATAACTAAGATAGAAAAAGATGTAACTGTTACTGATGAAGGTATAGCAGATGCAGTAGAAAAAGTATATAATTCTGTAATAGTAGTATCAACTTACAAAAAGAATAATTTATATGCATCTGGTAGTGGATTTATATATAAGATAGAAGATGGAGATAGTTATATAATTACTAATCATCATGTTATAAGTGAAGGTGATGCTTTTAAAATTACTTATATAGATGGTGATGTTGTTGATGCAGAATTACTTGGTGGAGATGAATATGCTGATATAGCTGTTTTAAAAGTAAAATCTAAAGATGGAATTAGTGCAGTATCAATTGGTGCAACAAGTAAACTTAGAGTTGGTGATACTACCTTTACTGTTGGAGCACCTTTAGATAATGTTTATTCTTGGACGGTTACTAGAGGAATTATTTCAGGTAAAGAAAGACTTGTTGAAGTATCTGATTATATAATGAATGTTCTTCAAACTGATGCTGCTGTTAATAGTGGTAATTCAGGAGGACCATTATGTAATTCAAATGGTGATGTTATAGGAGTTATTAGTGCTAAGATAAGTGCAAATGGTGTTGAAGGTATGGGGTTTGCTATTCCTATTGAAACTGCTATTGAAAAAGCTGAAGAAATAATAAAAGGTGAACAAAGTTCATATCCATACTTAGGTATATCTATGTTAAGTGTAAGTGATGCTAGAAGTCATATTCAATATTATAGATATTTATCAAACTATAATATTACAAGTGGAGTACTAATTTGTGATGTAGAAAAGAATAGTAGTGCATTTAAATCTGGACTTGAGGCTGGTGATGTAATTACTGAAATTAATGGTAAAAAAATAAGTAATGTTGCTTATTTAAGATATGAATTATATAAGTATGATGTTGGAGATAAAATTAAAATAAAAATATTAAGAGATGGAAAAGAAAAAACAATTTCTTTGAAACTTGTATCAAATTTAAAAACTACTTAGGAGGGTTATGAAAACTGATTCTGTTAAATTATTAAAGAGATTTTCTGCATATTTATTAGATATATTATTTATATTTGTATTACTTCAAGCATTATTTTCTATTAAGTTTTTAAATCCAAGTTATGATAAATATATTAAGAGTAGCGAAGATTATGCTAAGCTTGTAGAAAATTATCAAAAAGATGAAATAAGTGAAAAAGAATTTTTAAAGAGTGGATCAAATTATTATTATGAAATAAGTAAGAATAGTATTAGTTATAATATTATTACTATAAGTGTTTTAGTATTATATTTTGGAGTATTTCAAAGATTTAATAATGGTCAAACATTAGGTAAAAAAATTCAAAAAATTAAGGTAGTAGATTTAAATAATAATACTCCAAATATATGGAAATTTATATTAAGATTACTTCCTATGTATTTTGTGTTTATTGGTTGTATTTCATCTATTACAATAAATTTAATACTTTTATTTATTGTTAAGAAAAGTAGTTTTATGATGGTATCTACTGTTATAAATTATATATTAATATTCGTTAATGTGCTGTCCTTATCTTTTATGAATAATAGAGAAGATAAAAGAGGAATACATGAACTTATTAGTAAAACTAAAGTAGTTAATGAATAAAATTGAAGAGTTTCTCTTCTTTTTTTTGTTTTTTAATATATTTTTTGATAAAATAAGTGTGTGTGGTGATTAAGATGGATAATTTTTATAAAATTATTGAAAATAAAATGAAAGATGCTTTGGTTTCTTGTGGATATGAAGTAGAAGAGGCTCAGATAAATGAATCAAATAGACCTGATTTAGGAGAATATCAATATAATGGTGTTATGAATCTTGCTAAGATTTATCATAAAAGTCCTGTTTCAATTGCTACAGAGGTAGTAAATGTTTTAAAAAATGATAGCACTTTTTCAAGTATTAGTGTTGCAGGTCCTGGGTTTATAAATATGACTTTAAGTAATGAGTTTCTAATTAATTATATTAATAATGTAAGTTTTAGTTATTCTAAAAATGATAAATTAATATTTTTAGATTATGGTGGAGCGAATGTTGCTAAAAGTTTGCATGTTGGGCATTTAAGAAGTGCTAATATAGGTGAAGCATTAAAAAGATTATGTGAATTTCTTGGCTATAATACAATTTCTGATACACATTTAGGAGACTTTGGAAGGCCACTAGGACTTGTTATATTAGAACTTTCTAAAAGACATCCAGAATGGGTTTATTTTGATAAAAACTTTAATGGTGAATATCCTAGTGAAATTGCTTTAACTAATAAAGATTTAGAGGAAATTTATCCTTATGCATCAATGATGGCTAAAGAAGATGAAAATTATTTAAAAGAAGCACAAGATATGACTAAAAGACTTCAAAATTATGAAAAAGGTATTTATGAGTTATGGAAAAAAATAATGGAGATATCAAAAAGAGATATTAAAAATATTTATGATAGATTAAATGCTACTTTTGATTTATATAAGGGTGAAAGTGATGCAGAGAAAATTGTTCCAGAAATGCTTAATTATTTAGATAAATTAAATGTTGTTGTGGAAAGTGAAGGAGCAAAAGTTATTCCAGTAAGTGAAGAAGATGATAAATTGGAAATACCTCCAATGTTACTTATTAAAAGTGATGGTGGAATTCTTTATAGTACTACAGAACTTGCTACAATATATGACAGAATGAAAGAATATTCTCCAGATGAAATTTGGTATATAGTTGATAAAAGACAAGATTTACATTTTACTCAAGTGTTTAGAGCAGCTAGAAAAGCAAATATTATTAAGGGTACTACTAAGTTAGTGTTTGCAGGGTTTGGTACCATGAATGGAAAAGATGGAAAGCCTTTTAAAACTAGAGATGGTGGGGTTATGAAACTTGAAGATTTATTATCTTTAGTTAAAGAAGAAAGTTTAAAAAGATTAAATTCAAATATTATAGATAATAGAGATAGTATAGCTGAAGATATTGCTATGTCAGCAGTTAAGTATGCGGATATGATTTCAAGTAGAGAATCTGATTATATATTTGATATTGAAAAATTTAGTTCTTTGGAAGGAAAGACTGGACCATTTATATTGTATTCAACTATTAGAATGAGGTCTCTTTTAAATAAAGCTAGTGAACAAGGGATTAAATATGAAAAGATAAGTAAAATTAATAATTTAATAGATAAAGATATATATTTAAAATTAAATGATTTTAATAAAGTATTAGAGTGTTCATTTAATAGTAAATCTTTAAATGATATAACTGATTATTTATATAATTTAACAACATCTTATAATAGATTTTATTCTGAAAATACAGTTCTTAAAGAAAGTGATGAAGAATTAAGAGAATCTTGGCTATATTTAACTAAAATAGTTTATGATGTTAATATGAAACTTTTAAATATTTTAGCTATAAATGTTCCAAAAGTTATGTAATAAAAAAAATAGAAAGTTTGAAATAAATTTTCTATTTTTTGATTTCTTTAGGTTTTTTATTTAATTCATGTGCAAGTGTACCGGTTTTTAATAAAATATTATATATATTTTCATTAATTACTAAATCTAATTCACCAATATATTCATATACTGAAGGGTTAAAACTTAATTTAAATCTATTTAAACCACTATAGGGATTTTCATTTTTAAAATCTCCTACTACACCATTTAAATCTAAATAATCATAATTATCCTTATAGTATTTTATTAAACTGTAATGTAAGAAATAATTAGGTGCAAATCTTTTTAAAGAAGTATCATAACCACTTATTGCTATAGTAGCAGTTTTATTATGTTTAATTACTAGTGCTCCTGCTACATATGTAGTTTTATTTTCTTGTAATCCTTTAGTAGCTTCCATAATATCATTTTTATAAGATAATAGTTTTTTATCACTATTCATTTTATGATTAATTAGTCTATTACCATGATTTGTAGTTAATTTTTCATTTAATTTAGTATTTTTTTCGAGTTCTTCATTATATATAAATTGACTATTTAATAAAAATTCGTTGTAATCAATCTTTATTAGAAATAAATCTACATTGTCACTTTTTTCAAATACAGTATAATAATCTTTATAGTAATAAGAATTTCTATCTTTTTTGTTTTTTATAAATTCATAAAATATATCTATTTTTGATTTATCAACTTTCTCTATTTTTAAACCTTTTCTTATTCCTTTTTTAATTTTATTTTTTGTATTTTTATCTAAACTATCTTTTTTGTATTCTTTTAAATTTATTATTGCATTAAATCTTGGAAGTTGTGCTTCGAAATAAAGATTATCTCTAAGTTTTTTATAACCTAGTGTTGTTAAATCATTTAATATATTTCTATTGCTATTGTAATCTATTTCTAAATTTTTATTTAATTTTCCAATAGGTAAAAGTGGATTAACTTTAATAAATGCTACACTTTTATCTTTATAGTATTCTTTTATTTCTTCTGTAAAATTATATAGTAATTCTTTATTAGTATAATCAATTAAGAATCCTCTAGGTGAATAGCCATAATAAGTATTAGAACCAATTTGTTTTATTAAAATCATGGCTCCTGCTAAAATATTTCCTTCATAATCTATAAGCCCTAGTAAATCGTAATCATAATCTACTTCAGCCATTAACATAGCATAACTTATTGTTTGATAATAGTTAGATTCAATATGATGTTTTTGAAATTCATTGAATTCATCAATGGTTAATTTTTTTAGCATAATTTCACCTCTAATCGGCAATTATTATATCATATAATCCTTGATAATAAAAGAAATTATTAGTATAATTTAAGTAGGGTGATAGTATGTTTGATAAATTATTAGGAGAAGTAAAAGGTATATTTAATACAATAACATTAATTGAACTTGGTATATCATTATTATACATTTTAATTGGTTTAATATTTTTTACTAATTCACAAGGTAGTAATGTATTTGTATCTATAGTAACTGGCGTTTCTTTAATATTAAGTGGTATTTCTTCAATATATTCTTATTTTAAAAGAGGAGATATAGTACTATTTAATAACAATTTGATATTTGGAATTCTACTTATTATTTTAGGTATTGTATCAATGTTTTTAGGTAGAGTATTATCTATTGGGCTTGGAATATTTTTCTTAATTAGTGGGTTACAAAGAATTAATTATGGAGTATTTTTAAAGAAGTTTAATGAAACTAGTTGGTTATTTACTTTAACTGATGGAATATTTTATATGATTATTGGTATTATTGCATTTTTAACTAATGGAGATAATGTAATAGAAGTAGCTGGTATTTGTATAATGGGTTATGGAATACTTAATATGATTGATGTTATTTTACTTAGAAGAAGAAGTAAATATTTCATTGCATAGTAAAATGAGTTGTAAAGACTCTTTTTTTTATTGTTTATGAGTGTTTTTTGGGTTTATACTAATGGTAGGGTGATATTATGAATATTAAAGAAATTCATGCAAGAGAAATTTTAGATAGTAGAGGAAATCCAACTGTATCTGTTACTATGACTTTAGCTAATAATATAAGTGCTACTGCAAGTGTTCCTAGTGGAGCATCTACTGGTACTAGAGAGGCTATTGAACTTAGAGATAATGATATGAATAGATATGGTGGAAAAGGAGTATTAAAGGCTGTAGAAAATGTAAATACTACTATAAGAAATGCTCTTGTTGGTCAAAAGATTGATCAAGTATCTATAGATAAAATGTTACTTAAACTTGATGGTACGCCTAATAAATCTAATTTAGGGGCTAATGCTATTTTAGGAGTATCTTTAGCTTGTTTAAAATGTTTAGCTAAATTACAAGATAAAGATTTGTATGAATATGTTACTTATGGAAAAGTTAGTTTACCTATACCTATGATTAATATTATTAATGGTGGTATGCATGCTGATAATAATTTAGATATACAAGAATTTATGATTGTGCCTGTTATAAAAGGTGAAAGTAAAAGAATAGAATGTGCTAGTGAAATATTTCATACTTTAAAAAGTATTTTAAAGAAAAAGAATTTAAGTACAGGTGTAGGGGATGAAGGTGGTTTTGCTCCTAATTTAAGTAATACATATGAAGCATTAGATTTAATGATGGAAGCTATTAATGAAGCAAATTATAAACCAGGTAAAGATGTATTAATTGCTTTAGATATAGCAGCTAGTAGTATATATGATAAGGAAAAAGATGTATATAAAATTGATGGTAAATTATTAAATTCAAATGATTTAATTAAATATTATATTGAACTTATTAGAAATTATCCAATTATTAGTATTGAAGATCCATTCTATGAAGATGATTTTGAAAGTTTATCAGTTCTTACTAAATTAGTTGGAGATAGAATTATGGTTGTTGGAGATGATCATTTTTGTACAAATTCAGCTTATTTAGAAAAAGGTATTGAAATGAATGCTGGTAATGCTATATTATTGAAAGCTAATCAAGTTGGTACTATATCTGAGATGACTAAAACTATAATGACTGCTAAAAAGAATAATTATAAAACAATTATTTCTCATAGAAGTGGAGAAACTGAAGATACATTTATAGCAGATTTAGCTGTTGGATTTGGTATACCTTTTATTAAAACTGGTTCTATGTCTAGAGGAGAAAGAATTTGTAAATATAATAGACTTATGGAAATAGAAGAAAAATTAAATAAGTAGTTTTTATTTTAAATTAAGTTGTAAATTATTAAAATAAATGATAATATTATTTTAGATAGTAAAAGAAAATAAGTAAGAGATAAACTTACTTACTCGGAGGTTGATAAAATGAAAAAAATAGACTTCCGGGGGGGGGGTTGTGAAACTCCTTCTTGGAA
>CAKOMS010000002.1 GCA_934096735.1 uncultured Bacilli bacterium
AAAAAATAGACTTCCGGGGGGGGGGTGCTTGCACTCCTTCTTGGAATAGAGATTACAACTTTATTTTTAGGGATTAAAAGTTTTGGTAATAAAAATAACACAATAGATGATATTAAATTGTTAGATGATAAATCTAATAATCTTTTTGCAGTAATGATTGATGATGGAAATGGTAATTATAGTGAAACAAATACATTTCCAACAACTGGATATAAATTAAATATAGAAAAAAGTATATGTACAGATAACTCTGGAGAAAAGATAGATTTAACATTAGAATTTAATGATGGAATAGTATCTTTAGATACAGAAAAAACTATTTATTGCTACTTGTATTTTGATAAAAAAAATAACACTGTTTATGATAAAATAACCAGTGATTATGTAAATAATAATGGAGTATCAAAAACAACGGATGAAACTGGGAAAGAAATTTATTATTATAAGGGAAGTATAACAAATAATAATTTAGTGTTAAATAATTATTGTTGGAAAATGGTAAGAACTAGCGAAACAGATGGAGTAAAACTTTTGTATAATGAAACATATTCTGAAAGTAATAAATGTAATAATACTGGTTCATCAACTCAAGTAGGAAAAAGTTATTTTAACAATGGTAATACTATTGCAGGTTCTTCGCCAGCTTATGTCGGCTACATGTATAATAAAGTTTATGCTTTAAATGAACAAACATTAACAGATACAACTACTAATTATTATTTTGGAAATAATGTTACATATTCATCTTCAACATCTAAATATACTTTAAAAACTATTAAAAGAGGTACTTTGGAAGATATGGCTGAAAGTGTTTTAGCAAATTATGGATATACATGTTTGACAACAAGCACAACATGTTATACAGTTTATTATATAATTAGTAGTACAGTTAGCAAAAGTACAGGTTTAAGTCAAAAAATTATCAACAGAAAAATATATTATTATTCTTTAACTGGTGGAATGACTATTAGTACAGCTGTAGAATCTATGCTTCATGCATCAGATGTAAATAAAACAAATTCTGCCATAAAAACTGTAGTAGATAATTGGTACAAAACAAATATGACAAATGTAACAAATTATTTAGAGAATGCAATATTTTGTAATAATAGAACTATTACTAGTTTTGGAGTTTTTAATCCTAATTCTAACAACTATAATGCAAATAATATGTTAACCTTTGATTCAACAAAATTAACTTGTAGTAATAAAAATGATCAATTCACTTTATCTGTTGAAAATGGTGGAGAAGAAGGCTATGGAAATAATGCTTTAAATTATCCAGTTGGTTTATTAAATTATAGTGAAGCTAAACTTGTTGATCCAGCTGGATATATAAAATCTGGAGAAAATTATTTATTATTAACTCCAGCAGCAATTGGATCTTTTAACAACACTTATTTTGTTAATAGTTCAGGAAGCATTACAGGAATTATTAGTCAAAATCTTGGAGTTAGACCAGTAATATCTTTAAAAAAAGAAATTGAAATAACCGGAGGAACAGGAGAGATAGAAGAACCTTACACAGTAAGCTTTGGTTAAAAAATTGTCAACGAAGACATAAAAATAGGATAAGTTCTCCCGAACTAAAAAAAATCAACTACCTAAAAATAGTTGATTTTTAAATGTTTATTTTATTTACAAGTATAAGGTGATGATTCATAATTTTCTTTTAAAGAACTAATTGTTTGATTAGATAACCAGCTTTTACTTTCTTCAGCATCTAAATTAACTTCCGAAATAACTGTTATAGTATCATTATTTAAAGTAACGTTACAGTTTTTATAAACTTCAGTATCTTTTTTACTACATTCATCTTCATAAAACTTTTTTTGTTTTTCCATATCATATTTAATATTATATTTATATTCAGTTATATCATAATAAGCAAGTAACTTATCTCCTTTTTTATTAAAATCATAACTTCTTATATAAGTAATGTTAATAGCTTCTTCATCATCTAAAGCATCTTCCAAAGCTTCCTCCTTAGTCATATAAAATACTTGCTTTTTTTGTAAGCTTTCTTTTCTTGAACACTCAAATTTATTAGTATATTTGTTATCTAATAAGTCTTTCTTTTCATCATTACTTTTTTTAGTACAGCCAGTACTACTTAAACAAAAAAATATTACTAATAATAAAATAATTTTCTTTTTCATCATGTCTCCTTCTCCTTATTATTAAAATTATACTATGAAATAATACTATTTGTCACGAATATTCATGACATATAACTATTAAATATGATAGAATATTTTTTAGAAATAAGGTGTTTAAATGAAAAAAGTAATTGAAGTAAAAAACTTAACTAAAAAATACAAAGATAAGGTTGCAGTAGATGATTTATCTTTTTATGTTTATGAAGGAGAAATACTTGGCTTACTTGGTCCGAATGGATCTGGAAAAAGTACTACAATTAATACAATATTAGGTCTTCTTAAATATGAAAACGGAACAATTTCTATATTTGGAAAAGATATGTCCAAAGATTCATATGACATAAAAAAAGATATTGGTGTTATTTTTCAAGATGTAGCAGTATTTAGTGAATTAAATGTATATGATAATATCGATTATTTTTGTGGTCTTTATATTAATGATAAAGAAACAAGAAAAAAATATATTGAAGAAGCAATTTCTTTAGTTGGATTAAATGGATTTGAAAAATACTTACCTAAGGAATTATCTGGAGGATTACTTAGAAGATTAAATATAGCTTGTGGAATATCCCATAAACCAAAATTAATTTTTTTAGATGAACCTACAGTAGCAGTTGATCCTCAAAGTAGAAATAATATTCTAGATGGTATAAAAAAATTAAGAGATAATGGTGCTACTATAATATATACAACTCATTATATGGAAGAAGTAGAAATTATTTGCGATAGAATTATTATTTTAGATAAAGGGAAAATTATAGCAGAAGGCACAAGTGAAGAGTTAAAGAAACTATCAAATATTAAAGTTAAAACAGAGGTAGTTGGACCTACTTTAAATGATGTTTTCTTAAGTTTAACTGGGAAAGGATTAAGAGACTAATGTTTATTCATAATTTAAAATATACAATTAAAACCCTTTTTAGAAATAAATCATTAATATTTTGGACTTTTGCTTTTCCAATAATTTTAGGATTATTTTTTAATATGGCATTTTCAAATATTGAAAAAGATGAAATGCTAAATACTTTTGAAATAGCAGTAATAGATAACAATGAATTAGAAAAAGATAATTATTATAAAGATATTTTAGAAACACTTTCTAAAGAAGAAAAAATATTTAATATAACTTATACTGATAAAGAAAATGCAGATAAATTATTAGATGATAATAAAATTGAAGGTTACTTTTATATAGAAGATGGTAAAAGTAATATTGCAGTAAAAGAAAATGGCATTAATGAAACTATTTTAAAATATGTAATTCAAGAAATTGAAGAAAACAAAATTATTATTGAAAACTGCATAAATAAAGAAGTTGAAAATAATATTAAAAATAATATATATGATAAAAATATTTTAGAAATTAAAGATAATATTATAAATAAAATTAATACTTATAACGCTGAAATAGAAGATATATCTTTAACAAACTTAAGTTATATGCAAATTGAATATTTTACTTTAATAGCAATGGCTTGTATGTATGGAGGATTACTTGGTCTTACTGCAATAAATAATAATTTAGCTAATATGAGTAGTAAAGGTAAAAGAGTAGCAGTATCTCCTACTAAAAAAAGTATTATTATTTTAAGTAGTCTTCTAGGAAGTTATTTAATAAGTGCTCTTGGTATTTTTATACTTATATCATTTTTATATTTTATATTACACGTAAATTTTGGTTCTAATTTATTACTTGTAATAATACTATCTTTAATCGGAAGTCTAGCAGGCATAAGTCTAGGACTTTTAGTTTCTACTTGTATAAGAAAAGATGAAGGAACAAAAACAGGTTTAATTATTGCTATTTCTATGATATATTCAGTATTATCTGGTATGATGGGAGTAACACTTAAGTATGTTATAGATAAAAATATACCAATATTAAATAAATTAAATCCAAATAATTTAATAACTGATGGATTTTATTCACTATATTATTATAATTCTACTGAAAGATATTTAAATAATATTATATATTTAATAATATTTATAATAATATGTTTTATTATATCTCTAGTAAGTTTAAGGAGAGAAAAATATGATAGTATTTAAAACGATATTTAAATTAATATATAAATTAAAAGGTTTAATTATTTTATATACTCTTATGTTATTTGGTATAACTATATTAAATGAAACTGCTAATAAAGAAGTAAATAATTTTACTGAATCAAAACCAGATATAATTATAATAAATAAAGATAATGAATATCTTTCTAAAAATTATATAGATTATATGAGTAAACATAGTAATTTAAGAAAAGATATAGATACAAACAATGATGAAGAGATTAATGATGCTTTATTTTATAGAGATATTAATTTTGTAGTATATTTAGATGATTCTTTTACTAAAGATATATTAAATGGAAAAAGTCCCAATGTAAAAATAAAAACTACTAAGGATGCATCATCAACATATGAAAAAATGATGTTAGATAGTTACATAAAATATGCACTAATATATAAAGATTACTATAGTGGTGACTCACTTACTGAAAAGTTAAATAATACTTTGGAAGATCACACTAAAGTAAACTTAAAAACTGAATTAAATATTAATGAATTACAAAAAGTATCAAACTATTATAACTTTTTAAATTATGCATTTTTAGCAGGTTGTGTATATGTAATTAGTATGATTTTATCTTGTATAAAAGAAGAAAATGTTTATAAAAGAACTATTATAAGTAGTTATGACTATAAAAAATATAATAAAATAGTACTTTTAGCTAATAGTATTTTAGTAATAGGTATGTGGCTTTTATATATTGTTGCAAGCATAATTATATTTAAAGGATTAATGTTTAGTTTAAATGGAATATTATATATGATAAATTCATTTGTATTTGCAATACTTTCTTTAGTAGTAGGATTTTGTATAGGTACTATTACTCAAAATAAAAATGCTTTAGGTGGTATAGTAAATGTAGTAGCCTTAGGTACATCATTCTTATGTGGGGCTTTTGTACCATTAAATTATATGCCAAATTATGTAATATCTATTGCACATATACTTCCATCATATTATTACATTTCAAATAATGAAATAATTAAAACTACTGAAAATTTAACTAATGAAATCATAAAAAACTTATCATTAAATATTTTAATTATGTTTATATTTATAATAATATTGATGCTTATAACTAACTATATTAATAAGAAAAAACAAATTATTAATTAATGACTTAATAAAGTGTATATGCTATAATAACTCACATGAAATAAGGTGAGTTTTATGTTTGTTCAAAAATATGCAGAGTTAAATAAAGATGGTTCTACAGATTTAATTGATAAATATTTAAATACTAAAACTTTAAAAAGATTAAAAGGTATTGGTATGTTTTTTGGAATGGATTATATATCTATTGATAGCTTAAGACCAAGTGAATATTATAGTAGATATGATCACTCTAAAAATGTAGCGTATACTGCTTGGAAATTAAGTGAAGATTTAAAAGTTTCATTAGCAGGACTTTTTCATGATGTTGGAACTCTTTCATTCGCACACGTAAACTCATTTAAAAAAGGAGATGCACTAACTCAATCTGATGATGAACTATCTGTAAAAAGTGTACTTTCAAAAGATGAAGAAATACTAGAATATTTATATGAAGATGGTATTTCTTTAGAAAGTGTATGTACTAAAGAAGATTATCCCTTAATAGATAAAGAAATACCTGCACTTTGTCTAGATAGAGTTGATGGAATATTAACTGCTTCAGTGCTTTTATCTAAAACTCATACTTTCCCTGAAATACAAAAGTTATATTATATGTTGACATATTTTAATAGTTTAAATGGGATGAATTTTGATTTAAATAATGAAAGATTAAGAGATTTTTCTGGAGAAATAGTTTTAAGTGAAACTAGAGATTCGGATTATGAAGATTTTTTTGAATGTATTAGATCATATAGTAGAGTACTACTTACAAAAGAAGATAGATATATGATGGAAGTTTTAGGTCTTGCTTTAAAATATTATGAAGATATAGGCCTTGTTACTGAAGATGACTTATTTAATTTAAGTGAAAGAGAAATAATAGAAAAAATATTATCTAGTGATAAAAAAGATGTATTAGAAGATATATTATCTATTAAAAAAGTAGATTATAGTATTAGTGATGAAGGATTAATTATAGTTTCAAAACCTAAAATTAGACAAGCAAATCCATTATGTTTAGGGCAAATGGAAGTATGTGAAATAAGTGATATATCTGGTACATTTTATAGAGAGTTATTAGATATAGAAGATGATATAAAACTTACTGATAAACGAGTTGTAGGAGATTTAAATAAAAATACAGTAAGAACTTTAAAAAGATATATGAAAGGATAAATTATGGATAATTATTTAATTGATTTAAAACCACTAGAATATATTGGAGGTATTATAAAAGGTGTTTTAGAAAAAAATAAAGTAATAATTAATGATGCATATTTATATTACGAAAGATTAGGTAGTAAAGATAGTATTTTAGTAATTAGATTAAAAGATAAAGATGGTTTATTTAATGATTATTTAACATATGGTAATAAAGTTAGAAGAACTTCTGAAGGACTTATGTGTGAAACAATATATAAAAGTAATGAAGAAGATAGTATAACAAATTTAAGAGTTAATATTAAATTAATTGATCATATAATGCAATTTTTTAAAGACTTCGAAAAAATGTTAGAAGATTATTGTTTAAGTAATTTAGAGCTAAATTTAAAAATTCCATTTAGTGAATTAGAATCAGTTGAATTACAAAAAGATAAGAAAGAAAATGAAACAGACAAACTAGAAGATGCTTTAGATAGGTTAGAAAATTTCATAAGAATACTTACTAAAAATAATAAAAAATAGATTATACTTTACATAAAAAATGTCAACTAGATATTAATACAATTATCAAGGCTTTCTAATGTATTATAATAAGTTAAGGAAGTGACTATATGAAAAAAAAGAAAAAGAAAATATTAAGTATAATAGTTACAAGTTTACTTGGAATAATATTTATTGTTTTAACTGGTTTACTTATATATTTAAATGTATTACCATTATTAATATTAATTCTTGTAATTATTTTATTATTAGCATTATTAATAGGAATGTTTTTCTTAAATTTTAGTAAAAAGAAAGGTCTTAGAATAATCGGAATATTTTTAAGTATAATTTTAGGAGTTTCGGTTATATTTGCTGAAGTATATCTAGGAAGTACAATAGGATTTTTAGAAGGTATCACAAATGGTAATTATTCTTTGAAAACTTATGAAGTAGTAGTACTAAAAGATAGTGAATATAAAAAATTAAAAGATTTAAATAATAAAGATGTTTTTACAAAAGATGATAAAGATGATGAAGAATTAAAAAAAGGTAAAGATAAAATAAACAAAAAAGTTAAACTTAATTATATAAATAAAGATGATGTTTCAGAAATGATTTATTCACTTATAAATAATGAAGTTGATGCAGTACTAGTTGAAAAAAGTGAACTTGACTTAATTAAAGACGATGAGGAATCTTACAGTAAATTAAAAGTTATTTATCGCGTTACTATTAAAGATGATATAAAAGATATATTAAATAAAGTAGATATTAATAAAGATTCATTTAATATTTATGTTACTGGAATGGATACTTACGGAAAGATATCTCAAACTAGTAGAAGTGATGTAAATATAGTAATTACTGTAAATCCTAAAACTGAAAAAATATTAATTACATGGGTTCCAAGAGATTACTATGTAAAAATAAATAATAGTAGTTATAAAGATAAACTTACTCATGCTGGAATTTATGGAATAGATACAAGTATTTATGCACTTGAAAATTTATTAGATACAGAGATAAATTATTACTTTAAAGTTAATTTTACTTCAGTAGTTAAAATAATTGATTTACTTGAAGGTATTGAAGTTTATAATGATGAAACATTTACAACCAATGACAATTTTACATTTAATAAAGGTATGGTTAAATTAAATGGAGAAGAAGCATTATCATTTGTTAGAGATAGAAAGCATGTTACTGGTGGAGACTTAGGAAGAGGAAAAAATCAAGTTAAAGTTTTAGAAGCTGTAATTAAAAAAGCAAGTAGTCCTAAAATTATAACTAAATATACTAGTTTATTAAATTCATTAGATGGAGCATTTTTGACTAATATGCCTTTAAATACTATGAAAAGTTTTATAAGAAAGGAAATAAGTAAAAGAAGAGATTGGAATTTTGAAAGTAATACTTTAAATGGTACAGATGGTAGTGAATTTACTTATTCATATAAAAATCAAAAATTATATGTAATGATACCTTATGAAGACTCTGTAAGTGATGCTCAAAATAAAATTAAAGAAATATTAGAAGAAAAATAATATTTCTTTTTTTGTTAGAAAAATATGCTTATTGTCATACCATGTCGAATGTGTTTAAAAAAGAAAAAATATGTTCTATATTATAATAGCAGGTGATAAAATGTTAAAACTAGATTTAGAATACCATCAGCAAATATTTATAATAAGATTAAAAGGAAGTTTAAAAAAGAATAAAACATTTAAAATTTACAACTATATAATTCCAGTATTAGAGAAACATAAAATAAAAAAAGTAATTATAAATATGAAAGAGCTTACTGAGGTTGATGAATCTGGTATTGATGCAATACTAAAAATAAAATGCATATTAAGAAGAAACGGAGGAAAGATTATCTTATGTGAGTTAAATAAAAAGTTTAATAGTCTTTTTAAAAGGTTACATCTTTTGTCATTATCTGAAGAAAAGCTCGCTTTAAAAATGATTGAGGTGTAAAAATGAACTATGAAAAACTAATAGAAGATAATAGCAGATTGATATGGAAAATAGCAAATTATTTTTATGGTCTTCCAAAAGAAGATTTATATCAAGCTGGTGTAGTAGGATTACTAAAAGCATTAAAAAACTATAAAAAGGATAGTAATGCTAAGTTTTCTAGTTATGCTCATGATTATATTTATGGAGAAATGTTTTTGCTTGCAAGTAATAAAGACATAAAAATAAGTAAAGATATTTTAAGATTGTATAAGAAAATTGAATGTTTAAGATATGAACTTGCCCAAAAGTTAGGTAAAATACCAAGTAATTTAGAACTATCAGAATATTCTGGTATAAGTCTTCAAAATATTGAACTTGCCTTGCTTAGTGGTAGTAGTATTATGCAAATAGATTCAATTGATGATGAGGATAAGAAAGTTGGCAGAATTATTCAAGAAGAAAGTGAAGATGTAGATACAAAGATTTTATTAGATGATTGTATGGGAGTTTTAACAGGTGATGAAAAAAACATTATTAAATCAAGATATTATGAAGATTTAACTCAAAGTGAAGTTGCAAAAAAATTAAACATGACTCAGGTAATGGTATCAAGATATGAAAAAAGAAGTTTAGAAAAAATGTATAATTATTTAAGCAGTTAATTTATTTGAATATTTAATACCAATTAATTCCATAATATTAATGGTGATTACATGAGTGATGAAAGTTATAAAAAATTAGTTAAAGAACTAAGTCCTAAAGAACCTAAATTAAGAAATGCGATTGTAGCATTTTTAATAGGAGGCAGTATAGGTTTTATTGGAGAGATTGTAGTAAACATTTTAATGAAATCTTTTGGTCTAGGAAGAGTAGATTCATATGCATGGCTAGCATTTATTTTAATATTGTTTGCAACATTTATGACTGCAATTGGCAAATTTGATAATTGGGTTTGCAAAGCAAAGTGTGGTTTAATAATTCCAACAACAGGTTTTGCTCATAGTGTACAAAGTGCAGCTATTGATTATAAGAAAGATGGAATGATTACAGGTCTTGGAGCAAATATTTTTAAATTAGCAGGTTCAGTAATATTATATGGTATAGTTAGTGCATTTTTTTTAATTATTTTAAAGGTGATATTATATGGCTAGTTTAAAATTTAATGATACTTATATAAAAGATTATTTTACAGTATCTGGTCCAATGGAAGAAAATAGTAGATTAAAAAAAATAGATATAAAAATGGATGATTATTATTTTGGTGAAAAGACTTTTGAAGATGCAGAAGTTAAAATGCAAAAAGTAGTATGTGATAGTCTTTTAAATAAAAATAATTTAACTATTAAAGATATTAATCTATTAGTAGGAGGAGACTTATTAAATCAAATAACTGCTACAAATTATGCGGCATTAAATAAAGACGTGTCTTTTCTAGGAGTTTATAGTGCTTGTGCAACATTTTGCGAATCATTAATTGTAGGAAGTATGTTCTTACAAAATTCTTCGATAAAAAATGTTTTAGGAGTAATAAGTTCTCATAATTTAACTGCAGAAAGACAATTTAGATATCCAATTGAATATGGTTGTCCAAAACCCCATACTTCAACATTTACTACAACGGGAAGTGTAGGAGTATTATTAAATAAGGGTTCGGGAAAATTAAAAATAGAATCGGTTACTATTGGAAAAGTGTTTGATAAGGGTATAAAAGATGCTAATAATTTAGGAGCAGTTATGGCACCTTCTGCAGCACTTACTTTATATGAACATTTGAAAGATTTAAAAAGAAATGCTGATTATTATGACTTAATTTTAACTGGAGATTTAGGATGTATCGGAGGAAAAATATTTGAAAATTATTTTGAGAAAGAATACGATATAAAACTTAAAAATCATACTGATGCTGGATGTGAATTATACTTAAAAAGTCAAGATACATATTCTGGTGGAAGTGGTCCAGCATGTTTACCTCTAGTTTTATTTAATAAAATACTATCTTCAAAAAAATATAAAAAAATTCTTATTATAGCAACAGGAGCTCTCCATAGTACAACTTTTGTAAATCAAAAAAAGACTATTCCTGGAATAAGTCATGCAGTAAGTTTGGAGGTAATGTAATGTTATTTATAAAAGCATTTTTGTTTTCTGGAATTGTTTGTATGCTTTGCCAAATTGTTTTAGATAACACTAAACTAACGCCTGGACATATAACAAGTTCAGTTACAGTTATTGGAGCATTATTATCATTTTTTGGTATATATGATAAATTAATAAGTTGTTTTGGAGCAGGAGCAACAGTACTTATTTCTAATTTTGGTCATAGTCTTTATTCATCCGGATTAATAGGCTATGAAGAAAATGGGGTATTAGGACTCTTTTCAAAACTATTATGTTCCTCATCTGTATCTTTAGTTAGTGTTATAATATTTTCCTTTGTTTTTACACTTGTATTTAAACCAAAAGATTAGTTTTTAGAAAAATCACAAACCTTGTTGTGGTTTTTTCTTGTTTCGAAATACTTGAATTAACATAAATTTTATAGTATTCTATTAATAGAAAGATAGAAAATAAGTAAAAAGAAAAACTTACTTACTCGGAGGTTGATAATATGAAAAAAATAGACTTCCGGGGGGGGGGTTGTGAAACTCCTTCTTGGAATAGAAGTAATAACTTTATTTTTAGGGATTAAGAGTTTTGAAAATAAAAATAATCATATTGATGATATTAAATTATTGGATAATAAAACTAATAATCTTTTTGCAATTATGGTAAAGGATAGTAGTGGTAATTATAATGAAGCAAATACATTTCCAAAAGGAGATTATGTACTTAATGAAACAATGTCAACATGTGTAGATAATAATGGAAATAAAATAGATAATGTACTAAGTTATAGTGATGGAGTAGTATCAGCAAGTACAAATAAGACAGTATATTGTTATTTATATTTTGATAAAGAATTAACAAAAGTATATGATAAAGTAATTGAAGACTATAATAATGGCAATGGAGTACAAAAGACAACAGATGAAAATGGTAAAGATGTATATTATTATGCGGGTAATGTAACAAACAATAACATATATTTTAATAATTATTGTTGGAAGATGGTAAGAACAACCGAAACAGATGGAGTAAAATTAATTTATAATGGTGTATTCTCAGATGACACAAAATGTAATAATACAGCAACAAATGTATATATAGTTTCAAATAGAACTGCATTTAATACAAATTATAATTCACCAGCCTATGTAGGATATATGTATGGGACTGTATATGCATATTCTACAAAATCAGCATCAAATTTTGGAACATATTACTATGGAAGTGATGTAACATGGAACGGAACAAAATATTCACTTAGTGATGCGACAAGAGGGACAATATCTAACGTATATAGTAAATTAAACGAACATCATTATACATGCTTAAGTACAAGTTCAAGTTGTTCAGCAGTTTATTATATTTATTATATGAGTGGTTCTACGAGCGATGCATATTATGTAACTTTAACAAATGGTAAAAAAATAGAAGATGCTTTAGATGAAATGTTAAACTATAATACAACAAATAGTAATATAAAGACAGTAATAGATAATTGGTATAGTACAAACATGACAAATGTAACAAATTATCTAGAGAATGCTATATATTGTAATAATAGATATATAACAAATTTATCTGCAAGTGGATGGAATCCAAGTGGAGGCGGAATAACAAGTTATTTATATTTTAATGATTCTAGCAATGCAAGATTGACATGCCAAGATAAAGAAGATCAATTTACATTAAAGGTTGATTCAGGTGGAACTCTTGGTTATGGGAATAATGCTTTAGATTATCCAGTAGGATTATTAACTTCGAAAGAAGCAAGTCTTGCCTTTGGTGGTTCAAACGCTAATTATTTAAATAATAGTGATTATTATTGGTTGCTGGCCCCTATCAGCTTCAGCTACATCAGTGCTGGCGTCCGTATCGTGGGCATTGGGGGTTTGGACGGTCGCCACGTGGACACCGCTATCGGGGCCCGGCCTGCAGTGTCACTTTCAAAAAAAGTTAAACTAAGTGGAGAAGGAAATGGTACAGTTGAGTCACCTTATATTTTGGCTCCATTAGATTAATTATTCTTGTCAACGAAGACATAAAAATAGAGAAAGTTCTCCCGAACTAAAATTAGAGGGTATTATAATACCTTCTTTTTAATGAAAAAATATCTATATTTCTTTACTTATTTAGACTACATTTGATATAATTGATTTGTAAATATGGTGGTAAAATGGATTTTAATAAATTATCATTAGAAGAAAAGTTTGGACAAATGTTCATGCTTGGCTTAGATACATATGAAATAAATGATGAAATAATAGAAATAATAAAAAAATATAAAATTGGTGGGGTTATTCTTTTTAAAAAAAATTATACTTCACTAGAGACTATGAATAGTTTTATAAATAAATTAAAAAAAGTAAACTCAGATAATAAAATACCTTTGTTTATTGCAATATATCAAGAGAATGGTAGAGTTAATAGATTTCCGAAAGATATAACTAAAATGTACAGTGCTAAAAAACAAGGTGACACGAATAACATTAAAATTATTGAGTACATTAATGAAATAACTGCTTACTTACTTAAAAGTGTCGGAGTAAACATGAATTTTGCTCCTACATTAGATATTTATAGAGATAAAAATAAAACTATTGGAAATAGAAGCTATGCAAATACTTATGAAGGAGTTATTAAATATGGTATACCTTTTATGAAAACTCTCCAAAGAAATAAAATAATCTCTGTTATAAAGCATTTTCCAAGTATATCTTTATCAGAAAAAGATTATATGGTTAGGATACCTAAAATAAAAAATATTGAAGAATTAAAAAATAAAGATATGAAAGTTTTTGAAAATGCAATTTTTAATGGATCTGATGCTATAATGTTAGGCAGGGTTAAAATTAAAGGTTATGGAAACAAAGAAATAATGCAAAATAAAAGTTCTGTTAATGATTTATTAAAGAAAAATTTAAAATACAAAGGATTAATTGTTACAGATGATTTTAGAATGAAAAGTGGAATTATTAGTAATGTATATAAGAAAACTAAGAACTGTATTGATGCATCATGTGATATATTAACAATAAAATATAAGAAAAATGATATTAAAGTATTTGAAAAACTTTTTAAAAAGATGAAAAATTTTGAGTATGATATAGAAAAAATAAATAATAGTGCATATAAGATATTTAAGATAAAAGAGAAATATGAAATTAGTGATGAAACATTTAAATTAAATGTTGATACAAATAAGATAAATGAAAAAATTAAAATGATAAATGATAAAATAGAAAAGGAAGCGTTAAATTAATGAAGACAAAAGATATTTATTTAAGCGATGGAAGTATAGCTTATTCATATATATTAGATTATGAATATCCTTATGAAATTCTTCCAAACATAAAAAATATTATATTATCAATTGGTGAAAATTTAGATAGCAATTATGAAGAAGTAAAAGAACATGTTTGGATTCATAAAAGTGCTAAAGTAAGTGAGAGTGCATGTATAAGTGGTCCATGTATAATTGATGAAAATGCTGAAGTAAGACATTGTGCTTTTATAAGAGGAAATGCAATAATTGGAAAAAATACAGTATTTGGTAATTCTTGTGAAGTTAAAAATGCGATACTTTTTGACAATGTTCAAGTACCACATTTTAGTTACGTAGGGGATTCAATACTAGGTTCATATTCACATATGGGAGCATCAAGTATAATATCAAATTTAAAAAGTGATAAAAAGAATATAATAATAGATGGCAAAGAAACTGGAATGCGTAAAATTGGAGCATTTTTAGGTGATCATGTTGAAGTGGGTTGTGGATGTGTTTTAAATCCCGGAACTATTGTATTGCCTAATACAAATATTTATCCATTAACTATGGTAAGAGGAGTAATACCAAGTGATTGCATAGTAAAAAGTATGGATAACATCGTTAGAAAGGAAGAAAGATAATGGGAAAATTATTTGGAACAGATGGAGTAAGAGGAATAGTAAATGATAACTTAACAGTAATGCTTGCCATGAAATTAGGAGTAAGTGTTGCAAAAGTTTTAAAAAGGGATAAAGATAAATTAAAATTTATAATTGGCTGTGATACAAGAATATCAAAAGATGCTCTAAAACATGCGTTAATTGGAGGAATACTTAGTGAAAATGCTGATGTTATAGACGTTGGAGTAATTCCTACTCCTGCTGTATCTTATCTAATAAAAAAATATAAAGCAGATGGTGGTTTTGTGATTAGTGCTAGTCATAATCCAAGTGAATATAATGGAATAAAAGTATTTAATAATGAAGGATTTAAATTAAAGGATGAAATAGAAGAAGAAATAGAAAATATTATTTTAAATGATTTTAAATTATCAAATGATATTAATAAAGTTGGAACATATTATTATGAAAATAATGCAATTAATGATTATGTTGATTTTTTAAAAAGCACAGTTGCTGGAAAAAATTTTGCGGGAATAAAAATTGGACTTGATACTGCACATGGAGCATCTTACAAAACAGCTGAAAAATTATTTCAAGAATTAAATGTTGAATATATGATTATCAATAATGAACCAGATGGATTAAATATTAATGAAAATGCTGGTTCAACTCACTTAGAAGGTTTGCAAAAGTTTGTGGTTGACAATAATTTGACATGCGGCATTTCATATGATGGTGATGCTGATAGATGTTTGATGGTTGATGAACTAGGTAACGTAGTAGACGGAGATAAAATAATGGCTATTTATAGTAATTATTTAAAAGAAAAAGGCATGTTTAAAAATAATACTTTGGTTGGAACTGTAATGTCTAATTTAGGTTTAGTAAAATATTGCGAAAAAAATAGCATTAATTTTGTAGCTACAAAAGTTGGAGACAGGTATGTGCTTGAAAGCATGCTAAAAAATGACTATATTTTAGGTGGGGAACAAAGCGGCCATATAATTTTTAAAGAATATGCAAACACAGGTGATGGAGAGTTAACATCATTACAAATACTAAAAGTATTAAAAGAAAGCGGAAAGAAATTATCTGAACTTGCAAGTATAATGGAAGAATATCCCCAAGTGCTTAAAAACGTAAAAGTAAGTAAAGAAGGAAAAGAAAATTATAAGGAAAATATTAATATTAACAATATTATTTCTGAAGTAACAGAAGAATTAAATGGTGATGGAAGAGTACTGGTAAGACCATCAGGAACAGAAAATCTAATAAGAGTAATGCTAGAAGGAAAAAATATTCAAGAAATTAGTAAATTGTGTGATAAAATAGTTTCGGTTATTGAAAAAGAGTTAAATTAAAATTATTTTCCCCTTATAAGGGGTAAATGTCCTCGTAGCATAATAGGATAATGCAATCGCCTCCTAAGCGATAGACTGCCAGTTCGATTCTGGCCGAGGACACCATTTATAAGTGTATTAAAACTAAAAATTCTATAATATGTAGAATTTTTTTAAAAAATGTTTGACAAACATATGTATGTTTGATATATTGTTTACAGCAGGATAAATAAAATTAAAACAGCAGTCAATAATTAACGTATAAGTCTAATTAATTAGATGATTTTTTGTAAAAAAATATAAAAATAATTAAAAGCATGATATAATATCTTAATAAATTTAAGTGTCTTATATTGCGGGTGATTATATGAAAAAAAATATTTTAATAATTGAAGATGATACTGATATAGTCGAATTACTAAAATTATATTTAGAAGGAAATAATTTTAATGTTTATACAGCATCGAACGGAAAAGTTGCATTGCAAGAATTAAAAAAAAATAGTATTGATTTAGCACTTTTAGATATAATGATGCCGGAAATGAACGGATATGATTTTATTAAAACAGTAAGAGGAAGAAAAGATAATCTACCTATTATAATATTGTCTGCAAAAAGTATGGATGTTGATAAAATATTGGGATTAAATTTGGGTGCAGATGTATATCTTACAAAACCATTTAATCCACTTGAAGTTATTGCAAATATTAATGCCTTACTAAGAAGGTGTGAGAAAAGCGATTCAAGAGATGTTTTTTCATTTGATGAGTTTGTTTTGAATTTGGAAGAATACACTTTAAGAAAAAAGGGAATAGTAGTGCCACTTACATCAACAGAAATAAAGATGCTTGCAAAACTTATAAAGAATCCAAATCGTATATTTACAAAGGCTCAATTATATGAATGTATTGCAGGAGACGTATATGAAAATGTTGATAATACTATAATGGTTCACATATCTAATATAAGAAGTAAAATAGAAGATGATCCAAGTAATCCTGTGTATATAAAAACTATAAGGGGATTGGGGTATAAATTTGAATATGGAAAAAAATAAAAAGAAAAAAAGTTTAATTAAAACATGTGCTATTTATTTTACTATTAATGTAGTAGTTTTATTAAGTTTGATTATATGCATAAACGTAATAGTAAATATGAGAATTAATCGTATTAACTCTGGAATATATGACTTTTTGGAATATGAGGATTATTTAAAAACAGACAGTTTTAGTAAAATAAATTTAAAAAGATTTAAAAAAAATAAGATAATTATTTATGATAATAATTTTAGAACTATATTTACAAATACTACTAAAGATGAATTAAATATTTACCCATCTGATATAGATTTTATAAATAACTATTATGATAATTATTATTATATGATATTTGAAAAAGAAAATTCGGACGGTAAAAAAGAATACGTAATAAATAAAACATCTTTTAATGAAAATGCATCATTTAATGTTATAGAAAGCACAACAAAATTAGATGAAAATTTAAACATAATAGAAGGAAACATATTTGAAGGAAAAACAAAACTAACAAAAAGAGAATTTGAACTAATTCAAGGGTATTTTGGATCTAAAGGTTATATTGAAAAATATAAATATAAAACAGATAATAATGAAGAAAGATTACTAATATTTTTTGAACCAATTTTATCAAGTAAAAGTTACAATAAAATTTATCGTTACATTTATTCATTATGGTTTGTTGCAATTCCTTTAGTGATCATAATAGAAATTGTTTTCTGGTTTATTATATCTAAAAAGATAAAAAATATGATAACTCCACTTGAAAAAGTAGTAGAAAAGTATCCAAAAATAAGCCGTAAATTCGTAAATTATGAAGTACCAAAAGAATTAACCGGATTGCAAGATACATTTAATTCATTATTTAAAAGACTTAAAGAAGAAGAGGCAAAAAGAAATAACGAAGAAAAGAATAAATATAAAGTTATTACTAATCTGAGTCATGATTTAAAAACACCACTTACAGTAATCCAAGGATATTCAAAAGCATTTAAAGATGGAATTGTAAAAAAAGAAAATGAAATGAAATATATCGATGTCATTTTTAGTAAATCCGTTGAAGCATCAAATATAATAGATTCTTTGTTTGAATATTCTAAGATGAACCATTTTGAATTTAAGCCAAATAAAAAGACTCAAGATTTTTTGGAGTTTTGTAGAGAATATTTAGCATCTAAGTATACTGAATTAGAACTACTTGGATATAAAATTAAATTCGAATTAGAAGAAAAAGTTATCAATTATACATTTGATGAAAACTTGATTAAAAGACTATTTGATAATATTATTGGTAATAGCGTTAAATATAACGAAAAAGGAACAACAATATATTTTGAATATTTCGTTAAAAATAATGAAATCGTATTGTTTATTGGAGATAATGGGGTAGGAATAGACGGAAAAATAAAAGATGATATATTTAAACCATTTGTAGTAGGCGACGATGCTAGAAGTAGTAAAAATGGAACAGGACTAGGTTTATATATCGCAAAAAATATAGTTGATATTCACGGTGGAACAATAAAATTAAAAAATAACATTTCCAAAAAATATAAATTTGGGATTGAAATAAAATTTAAAATATAAATAAATATTAAGGTTATTTTAAAGTTCTGTTTAAAATAGAGTGATAATTTGATATAAAGGAGTATTTATGAAGACAGTATTAGAATTTTTAGAAGAATCATGCAAAAAGAACAAAAATAAAATTGCAGTGATTGAAGAAGACAAACAAATAACTTATGAAGAATTATTAATTAAATCAAAAATTGTTGGAACAAATTTAATAGAAAAAATAAAAATAAACGATCCAGTTGTTGTATTTATGGATAAAAGTATCGAAACACTTGAAACTTTTTTTGGAGTAGTATACGCTGGTGGTTGCTATAGCTTAGTTAATCCAGAATTTCCAAAAGGTAGAATTGAACAAATTACAGAAGTGCTTGAAAGTAATGTTATAATTACAAATAACGAATTTTTAAATCTTGCTACTGAAATTTTCAAAAACAAAATAGTTTTAAATGTAGAAACTTTATTAAAAGGTGAAGCATCTTTCGAAAAATTATCTGATATAAGAGATAAAAAATTAGATCTTGATCCAGTTTATATTAATTTTACATCAGGTAGCACTGGTGTTCCTAAAGGAGTAGTTGTTGGTAATAGATCAATTATAGATTTTATTAATGAATTTACAAAGGCTTTTAATATAAACGAAAATGATATTATAGCAAATCAAGCACCATTTGATTTTGATGTATCAGTAAAAGATATATATTCTGCTATAAAGGTAGGAGCAACATTACTAATTGTACCAAAAAGATTATTTTCAAATCCTGCAAAATTACTTGATTATTTAGTAGATAATAAAGCAACAACTATGGTATGGGCAGTATCAGCATTATGTCTTATAACAACATTTCATGGTCTTGATTATAAAGTTCCGGAAACTGTTAATAAGATAATATTTAGTGGCGAAGTTATGCCAATTAAACACTTAAATACATGGATGAGTAAATTACCGAATGCAACATTCATAAATGTGTATGGTCCGACTGAAATTACATGTAATTGTACATATCATATAATTGATAGAGAAAAAGAATATAATGGTATTATTCCTATTGGAAAACCATTCTTAAATGAAAAAGTATTTTTATTAGACGAAAATAATAAAGAAGTAACAGAAACTGGATCAAGAGGGGAAATATGTGTAAGTGGAACGTGTTTAGCACTCGGATATTACAATAATAAAACTCAAACTGATTCACATTTCTGTCAAAATCCACTTAATACAAAATATATTGAATTTATTTATAGAACTGGTGACTTAGGAACTATAAACGATGAAGGTGAATTTGTGTTTGCTGGAAGAAAAGATTTTCAAATTAAGTACATGGGACACAGAATAGAACTAGAAGAAATTGATAGAGAAGTATCTAAAATTAACAATGTCGTTAGAGCTGTTACGTTATTTCACGAAAAAAAGAATAAACTTTATTGCTTTTATATTGGAAATATTGAAAAAGAAGAAATTGTTGAAAAATTGAAAGAATCAGTTCCAACTTATATGGTTCCATCAGTTTTTGTAAAGGTTGAAGATTTTACACTTAGCAAAAATGGTAAAATAGACAGAAAAATACTTCAAAAAATGATTGAGGGATAATTATGAATTATGAAGTATTAGAAAAAAAATATGGAACCCCATTATATATATTCGATTGTGATAAAATAAAAGAACGAATTAAGTCAATGAAAACCATTTTTAAAAACATAGAAATATGTTATGCCATCAAAGCAAATTCGTTTGTAGTTAAAGAAATTATAAATGATGTAGATAGATTAGAAATATGTTCAAATGGTGAATATGAAATTTGTAAATCTTTAAATATTGATGATAATAAAATAGTATTATCTGGTGTCAACAAAAGTCTAGAAGATTTTGAAAATATAATTAAAGAAAACAAAAAAATTCTTAGATTTACAATAGAGTCTATAAATCAGTTTGAAATGTTAAAAAAATTGACAGAAAAATATCAGACTAATATTAATATTCTTCCTAGAATAACGAGTGGTAATCAATTTGGAATTACAAAAGAAGAACTTGAATTTATTATAAAAAATAAAAATGATTTTATGAATGTAGTAGGAATTGAATATTTTTCCGGAACTCAAAAGCATTCAATGAAAAGGATTATTAAAGAATTTGAGAAAATAAAAAGTAATATTGATGAAGTTGAAGAAAAATATAATATTTGCTTAGAAGAAATAGAATATGGCACAGGATTTCCAGTATATTATTTTACTGATGAAACCTTTGATGAAAATGAATTTTTTGTTGAATTTAATAAAAACATCAATGAATTTTTTAAAGGAAAAAAAATAATATTAGAAATTGGAAGAAGTTTAGTAGCAAGTTCTGGAGTTTATTTGACAAAAATAGTTGATTTAAAAGAGAATAAAACCGGAAAGTATGCTATACTAGATGGTGGTATCAACCATTTGGTGTACTATGGTGGTACAATGGGAATGAGAATTCCTCATTATGAGATATTAAATAAAGAAAATATAGGAGAAGATATTATCAATCTATATGGTTCACTATGTACTATAAATGATGTTTTAGTAAAAAATTTACAAGTTCCAACTTTGGATATAAATGATGTGTTTATTTTTAAAAATGTTGGAGCATATTCGGTAACTGAAGGTATATCATTGTTTTTAAGCAGAGATTTACCAAAAGTCTTATTAATATCAAATAATGAAGAAATTCTTGTAAGAGATAGTTTAAACACTTATAAATTAAATTGTCCAATGTATAAAGGAGAGTAGTATGGAGAAGTTATTAGAAATTTTAGAGAATATTAAACCGGGAGTAGATTATAAAAATATTAATACATTAATAGATGATCATTATTTAGATTCCCTATCAATTTTATCTTTAGTAGCAGAAATTGAAGATGCTTTTGATATAGTAATTCCAACAGTTGAAATAATACCTAAAAATTTCAATTCAGTTGAAAGTATTATGGCTCTAATTAATAAAATCGAAGAGGAAGATTAATTATGCAATATTGTGATTGGTCATATCTTCTTCTTTTTTTACCAATCGTAATGATTATTTATTCAGTTGTTCCGAAAAAAAAGCGCTATATTTTTCTTTTTTTAGTGGGATTAATATTTTTTTATTTAATAAGTGAAACATTGATAGTTTATCTATTTGTCACTATATTTATAACTTACGGTATTGGATTATGGTTAAAAAAACTAAATGATGCAGAAGAAAAAAACATTGAAAATTTAGAAAAAGAAGAGAAGAAGAAAGTAAGAGAAACATTTAATAAGAAAAAAAGAATGATTTTATTTTTAGGAATTGCACTGGAACTTACAATGTTATGTATGACTAAATATTTAAGTTTTATGTGTTTGAATGTAAATAATTTATTAGAATTATTTCATGCTAGCTTTAGAATCAAAGAAATTAAAATTTTTGCTCCAATCGGAATTTCTTTTTATACACTACAATCTATTTCTTATATGGTAGATGTATATAGATTAAAATTTGAACCAAACAATAATATACTAAAAGTCGGATTATATTTATCTTTTTTTCCACAAATTATGGAAGGCCCAATAAGTAGATATGATGATGTTAAAGATAATTTGTTTACGGGAGAAAATTTAAAATATCAAAATATATGTTTTGGAACTCAAAGAATAATGTATGGATTCATAAAAAAAATGGTAGTAGCAGATAGATTAAATAGTACTGTGGCATTAATTTTTAATAATTACAGCAATTACAATGGTGGTATCATTTTTATCGGAGCTATACTTTATACAATTCAATTATACATGGATTTTTCCGGAATAATGGACATAGTAATAGGAAGTGGAGAAATATTTAATGTTAAATTACCAGAAAACTTTAAACAACCATTTTTCTCATCAAATATATCAGATTTCTGGTCAAGATGGCATATTACATTAGGCACTTGGTTTAAAGATTATATATTTTATCCAATAAGTTTATCCAAGTTTTCCCGAAAAATGACTAGTTCTTTAAGAAAAAAAATAGGTAACCATTTTGGTCCACTAGCAGCCGGAGCACTAGCATTATTTGCAGTGTGGTTTAGTAACGGTTTATGGCATGGAGCTGGTTATAGTTTCTTGTTTTTTGGAATGTACCATTTTGTACTAATTTTACTAGGTAATATTTTTTCACCAGTAATAAAAAAATTTTATGAATTTACAAAAATTGATAAAGATAAATTGTTATTTAAAAGTATTAGAATTATAAAGACTACTATAATCGTTATTATTGGTGAATTGTTTTTTAGAGCATCAACTTTAACAGACGGCATAAATATGTTTAAATTAATTGTGAGTAATTTTTCGCTACAAGGATTAACAGATGGAACCTTATTAAAAATCGGGTTGGATGGAAAAGACTACATTATAATAGGAGTAACATTGCTAATAGTATTTGTTATAGGAGTACTAAAAGAAAAAGGTGTTTATATTAGAGAAGAAGTATCAAAAAAGCCACTAGTCGTAAGATGGTGTATATATTATATGTTAATTCTTTATGGTTTGATTTTTGGAGCGTATTTAGGCCCTTATACTCCAATAGATCCTATGTATGCAAGTTTTTAAGGAGGTCATGATGAAAAAAAAAATTAATATAATAAAATCAGTAACTTTTATTTCAATTTTACTTCTAATATTAAATTTATTATCAATTTTGTTCACTCCTAAAAATAACTATGCAGAATTCGGTATGATGCAAGTTCGTGCGAATGGTATTCTTGGAGAGAAAAAAAACACAATTGATGTACTATTTATTGGAGATTCGCTATCGTACAGTTCATTTTCACCACTTCAAATGTATGACGAGCAAGGATTCACTTCATATGTATGTGGAACTTCAGGACAAAAATTATACGATTCTTATGCTTTTTTAAGTAAAGCATTAGATTCTCAAACCCCAAAGATTGTAATTTTAGAAACAAATGCTTTGTTTAGAAAATTTTCGTTATCAGGAAGTTTAGAAGCTAAGATGAAAGCAGTTTTTCCGTTTTTTGAATATCATAATCGTTGGAAAAATTTATCAATAAATGATTTTAATAATGATGTAACATACACATATACTGATCCTTTAAAAGGCTATAAAATAAAAAATAACATAAAACCGATTGCAAACTCAAATTATATGGAAGAAATGGAAAAAAATGAAGAAATTCCCAAAGAAAATTATAAATATTTAGAAAAAATTAGAAAAAAATGTGAAGAAAATAATATTAAGTTTGTATTAGTTAGTGCTACAAGTCTAAAGAATTATAATTATAGTAGACATTTAACTATAGCAAATTATGCTAACGACAAAAAGATCGATTACATAGACTTAAATATAAATAATGTAGCAAATATAGACTGGACAAAAGATACTTGTGATAAAGGTGACCATTTAAATGTTCATGGAGCCAAAAAAGAAAGCTCTTACATAGCTCAAATTCTTAAAGAAAAATACAAATTACCAAACCATAAAGATGATATAGAATATTTCGGTTGGGAAAAAAGTTTGGAAAAATACAGATCATTAATAGGATAATTTATTTTTTGAAGATAATAACGCTAGCAATAGCATAGTCACCATCATGAGCAATTGAAAGAAAGCATTTAAACCTTTCTTTTTTTATCTTTTTGAATAAATTTCCATAAAAATTAAAATATGGAGCGCCATTGCTTTTATGTAATATTTCCATTTCTGTAAATTTATAAGATTCTATTCCAACCGCTAAAGCCTTTAAAAGAGCCTCTTTAGCTGCAAATGCTCCTGCTAACGTGTCATAATTTGACGTTTTATTAAAAAAACTTATTTCACTTTTTGTGAAAAAGTACTCCATTTTTGTTATGCTTTTAATTCTATCAATTTTTATTAAATCAATTCCTGTACCAATAATCATAATATCATTCCTCTTTGATATTATAACATTTATATACTGATTTGTATATTTCTCATAAATTTATATAAAATATAGACAAAGGTAAGAAAATATATTAAAATTTAAAAGAAATGGAGGATAACAATGAAAAGAATAAAGGAATATATAGTTAGCTTTTTTAATGGATTATGTATGGCACTAGCAGATAGTGTTCCAGGAGTATCTGGAGGAACAATTGCGTTTATTTTAGGATTCTATGATGAATTTATTAAATCTTTAGATGATTTATTTAGAGGAGATAAAAAGAAAAAAATTGAAGCATTAAAATTTTTAGGAAAAATAGGAATAGGTTGGATTTTTGGATTTGTTTTAGCAATTTTATTTTTAGCAAATTTATTTGAAACTCACATTTATGAAATGAGTTCATTGTTTATAGGTTTTATAGTATTTGCACTTCCTATAGTTATAAAAGAAGAAAAAAGCGCTCTTAAAGGAAAATATTATAATCTGTTTTTTGCAGTACTAGGTGCAGTTTTTGTAGCGGTAATTTCATATTTAAATGGTTCGACAAGTGTATCAGTTAACTTAAATGTTCTAAATTTATCTACAATTATTTATACATTTTTAGTTGGAGCACTTGCTATATCTGCAATGATTTTACCAGGTATTTCAGGTTCAACTATTATGTTAATATTTGGAATATATTTGCCTATCATAGCAAAAATAAAAGATTTTTTACACTTTGACTTTAGTACAGTTCCAATTCTTACAACATTAGGATTAGGAATTATATTTGGAATTGTGGTTTTTACGGGATTTTTAAGAAAACTTTTAGAAAAAAGAAGAAGTGCAACTGTATATGCAATTATTGGAATGATGCTAGGATCAATATATTCAATTATTGCGGGTCCTACAACATTGACACCAGCCCTATCAATGCTTTCAGCTGAAACATTTAATATTTTGTTTTTCATATTGGGTGGAGTAATTATATTTTCTGTTGAAGGTATTAAGAAATTTATTGAAAAAAATAATAAATAAAATAAAGATTATCACGCTGTCGATTGATTTGAACTGACATTTTAATGCGATAAAATATACAATATAATAAGAAAGGAATCAATAAATAAATATTTAGAATTTTTATGAACTTGATTAATAAAAAATATGAATGAATTAGTAAAATTAGGAGAAAAAACATTTTGTTTATTAAATGCAGTTAATGTAGGATTTTACATTATTAATGAAAATGATGTATGTCTAATTGATTCTGGAAGTGGAAAGGACTATGTTAAAAATATAAATAAAGTTTTAGAAAGTAACAACTGGAACTTGAAGTATATAATAAATACCCATAGTCATGCTGATCATATATACGGCAATCAAAAACTTCAAGATAAATATGGCTGTAAAATTTATTGCTCCGAAATAGAAAATAGTTTTATCAATTATCCAATTTTAGAACCAACGCTATTTTATGGTGCAATGCCAATTGAAGATTTAAAAAATCGTTTTTTAAACGCTCCAAAAAGTGTATGCGAAGATATTGCAAAAATAAACTTGGATGGAATAGAGATAATAGATTTAAAAGGCCACTCACCAAACATGATCGGAATATTAACTAGTGATAATGTTTTATTTTGTGGTGATGCATTTACCAGCAAGAGTATAATTGAAAAATATCAGATACAATACATTTTTGATATTCAAGAATATAAAAACACATTAGAAAAAATTAGTAATATGAAGTATTCATACATTGTGCCGTCACACGGTGTAATTGAAAAAGATGCGACAAATACTATTGATGTAAATCTTAAAATTTGCAATGCTATAGAGATGCAAGTTCTAGATTTTCTTGAAAAAGAAAATACTTTTGAATCCTTATTAGAGAAAGTTTTTGAATATTATCATATAAATATGAATGTTACTCAATATTTTTTGATTTCATCAACAATAAAAGCATATCTGAAAATATTAAATGATAAAGGTTTAATCTCATTTGATGTTGTCGATAATAAATTAATTATAAAAAAGTTTAATAATTTTTGAAAATTGGTATTTTATGTGTTTTTTTAAAAGTAATCCATTTTAGTTCTTGTATGAATTTTGATGGGTTACTTTTGTCATATACAAAGAAAGTCTTGATTTTACAACGTGTAATTGCTACATAAAATAATCTTCGCTCTTCTGCAAAAGGTATTTCAGAATTAGGAAAAAGTTTTTGAATTAGTATATTGTCCTCAATTTTGTTTGGAAATCCTAGTGTAGTATCGTCACAATTTAAAACAATTACATAATCAGCTTCTAATCCCTTTGATTTATGAACTGTAAAATGACAAATTCTCTGTTCTTTGTATAAAATTTCGCCATTTCCATATTTTATAACACTGCTAATATATTCATATATATCATTGTTGTTTCTAGTTAAAACCATAATATTTTTTGACTGTGGAAGAAGATAATCCAATATTTTAATAAGAGTATCAATTTTTGAACTGGCGGGAGCAAAAACATATGGAGTTGTGATATTTTTATCAGAAACAATAGATTTTTTTATTTGCAAAGGATTTTTCATTACAAATTCGCTGGCAATGTTAACTAATTGTTGAGCATTTCGGTAAGTTTTAACAATATATTTTTCACTTACGTTAGGGAAAAAGTTTTTAAAATCCAGAAAAATATTAAAGTCACAACCAGAAAATCTATATATCGATTGAAAGTCATCACCTACAACAATAATTTTTGCAGAAGTCAACAAAAAAATAGCTTTTAATAATTTTAATCTAATCGACGACGAATCTTGAAATTCATCGACAAAAATATATTTATAATTTACATTAGTTTTTTCGGTGGAAGAGTATAGAATTTCAGCTGAATACATTATAAGATCATCAAAATCAAAAGAATTAGTACTAAGTTTTTCATTCATATATTCATGGTAGATTTTGAAAATAAGTGCAACTATGTTTTTTTCTAATTTAGTGTATTTAACGTTGTTTACATTTTTGAGGCTAATGCCGTTTGCTTTGAAAATATTAATATATGATTCTATCATTTTGACAAAAGATTGAAATTCTTGTGAAAATAAAAATTTTTTATAACTTTTTTTGTAGTCTAAATATTTTAGTATAATTTTTTGAGTTTTGAGGGTACAAGTTTTAAGATTTTCCTCAATGGTATATTTCAAAAGACCTTGAGAACAAATATTAAATTGTGTGCCACTATTTTTTAGTATTTGCATTGCTAGTTTATGAAATGTTAAAACTTTTATGGGCAAATTGTTTAATTTTTCTTGAATATCGTTAACTGAGTTATTAGTGAAGGAAATTATTAGGATTTCTTCAGGTAAAACGTTATTGCTAATAAGATAAAATATTTTTGACAATATTGTGAACGTTTTGCCACATCCAGCTCCTGCATACACAATCATATTGGAGTCGGTATAAACAATGTCTTTTTGATATTTATCAAGTTTTAAAAGACGTTCATTTAGTTGAGCAATTTGACTAACTGAATTATTCATATACATTATATTAACATTAATTTTAATAAAAGAACATAAAAATTAAAAAAATCAAAAAAAATTTTGATAAAATAAGTTTAGGTGATTAATAATGCATGAAAAGTTAAAAAGAACAGTTGGCATAGCATTTATAGAAGAAGGAAAACTTTTAATAGTTAAGTCTGCAAGAAGTAGCAAAACAAATTCATGGACACTAGTTGGTGGAGGAGTCGAAACAGGCGAGAGCGAGATTGAAGCAGCATTAAGAGAGGTTAATGAAGAGATTGGACAAGGCTTTGAATTTTGTGAAGAAGATTTGATGCCTGTAATGTGTTTTAAAGAACTTGCTGCAAGTGATTCAGATGTCATTATTGAAATGAATTTATTTTTAGCAACAAAACAAATTCATGTATCTTTAATACCAAATGATGAAATATTAGATTACCATTGGTATAAAATAGGTGAAACTAGTTACAATATGTCAACAAGTATTACTGAGCATTTTCTTCCTTATGCCATTCAAAAAGGTCTAATTTATTAATTTAAATCAAAAAAAATACAAAAAGCAAAAAAAATCATTGCAATAATGAAATTTATATAGTATAATTCTAATTGTCTTGAAGAGATTTAAGATGAATAAAGTTTATGCTTTATGCATAAGGGCGATTAGCTCAGTTGGTTAGAGCACCTGCCTTACAAGCAGGGGGTCATAGGTTCGAGTCCTATATCGCCCACCATTAATTTGTGCCGACATAGCGTAATTGGTAGCGCAATTGACTTGTAATCAATAGGTTGGGGGTTCGATTCCCTCTGTCGGCACCATTAAATGGAGGGGTAGCGAAGTGGTCAAACGCGGCAGACTGTAAATCTGTTCCTTCGGGTTCTATGGTTCAAATCCATATCCCTCCACCACTTATTTATTGCCCCATAGCCAAGTGGTAAGGCATCAGACTTTGACTCTGACATTCCGTTGGTTCGAATCCAGCTGGGGCAGCCATCTGAATTTGTCTCGTTAGCTCAGTAGGTAGAGCATTTGACTTTTAATCAAAGGGTCTGGAGTTCGAATCTCCAACGAGACACCATTTTAAATATTAACCTCGTATTATCTAATACGAGGTTTTTTAATGTTACAAAAAAGAAAATTCTTTTTTGTAACTTATTTCATGAGTTTTTCTGGCTACAAAACATATATAATGTAATTAACCTGAGGATATTATTTTTGACAAAATGATGTTATTTTAAAAAAATAAAAAAAGAGCCACTTTATATGAAAACTTTTTATTCTTTAAAATCCAAAACCATTCCTAATAATAGCTCTCTTATATTTAATTATATTTAAATCGCACATTAAAAAAAGTTAAAATAGAGAAAAAGGAAATTTTAGACAAAATTTGACAAAAAAATTAATCAAAAAGTGATATAAATTAAATGAAGGGAGGAATATTTTGATCGATGATATAAAAAAGTTTAAATATAAATTTTATGACATAAGAAGAATGGGTCTGATAAAATCAAAAAGAAAAGGAACCACTGGAGCAGGTTATACTTTTGAATGTTTAATTGGCAAACAAGAAGATCAAGAGTGTAAACCTGATTTTGGAAACATAGAAATTAAAACGAGAAACGCATTTACAAAGTCTCCAATGAATTTATTTACATTTAATCCAACTTCATTAAATGGAGGGTATGCTATTCAAGATATTTTTGATAATTATAACTATGAAAAAGAAAATACAAAAGAAATTATATTTTCCAGGAATGTTTATTATTGCAAAAGTTTTGAAAAAAATAGCTACAGTTTTAATTTACTTATAGATTTTAAAGAAAATAGATTATATCTCACAAGTTTAAAAGATGATATTTATAAAAATAAAATTTGTTATTGGGACTTAGATAAATTGAAAGAAAAAGTTGAAAATAAATTAAAGCTTTTAGCTGTCGTAAAAGCATATCCTTATACTAGAAACAACGAAACATATTTTAAATATTTAAAAATGAATTTGTATAAGTTGATAAATTTTGAAAGGTTTATTGAACTTATTTTATCAGATAAAATATTTATAAGCATATCCTTAAAGCAAAAAGAAAATCGTGATAAGAAGAAGTATATTGACAATCACGGTTGTGCATTTAGGATAGTTAATGATGCATTTGATGAACTTTTTCAAGAAATAGATTATTCAAATCAAGCCCTAGATTTATTAGAAAAAACACAATAAAAAAACTCCCTAAGGAGTTTATAAACTATATGGTCGAGAAGACAGGATTCGAACCTGCGACCCCTTGGTCCCAAACCAAATGCTCTACCAAACTGAGCCACTTCTCGAGATGGTACACCCAGAGGGACTCGAACCCCCAACCTTTAGATCCGTAGTCTAACACTCTATCCAATTGAGCCATGGGTGCGTTTCCCAATACAAAGATATTATATTACAATAGAAAAAAAAAAGCAACAATTTTTGTAAAAAACATAATAGATAATAAATACAGAACGTTTTTAGAAAGGAGTTAAAGATGAGAATAGATTACATAATAAATGAATTAATAAAAAAAGTTGAAATGACAAGCATACATATAGACACAATCGATCTTAAAAAACTTGACAAAAGAAGAATAAATCGTTTATAATTTCATTGTTAGAAGGTGTTGAAATGTATAATGATAAGTTTTATTTAACTCCAAAAGACATACTAGAAAAAGAGTTTAAAATCGATGCGCGAGGTTTTAGACCACAAGAGGTTGATAAATTTTTGGATTTAGTAATACACGATTATACAGAATACAATTCAATCATAAAAAGATTGGAACAAAACATCAGAGACCTTACTGAAGACAATAGCAAATTAAAGCAAGAAATCAGATCGCTACATAATGAACTTGATACCAAAGAATTTGCTGAATCTAACACAAAGGCACTAACAAATGTTGATTTATTGAAACGTATTAGTCAGCTAGAAAAAGTTGTATTTGGAAAGGAAGAATAATATTTAGACAAATGCTGCATAAAAATGTAGAGGAAAGTCCATGCTCACACAATCTGAGATGATTGTAGTGTTCGTGCTTAGGGAATAAATAACCTAAGGTAGAATTCTAACGGCGTAAAAATTACCTTTTAAAGGTAAAAGTATACATAAAGTGCCACAGAGACGAGTTATTTGGAAACAGATAAATGAAACGAGGTAAACCCCACGAGTGAGAAACCCAAATTTTGGTAGGGGAATTGTAAAGAAGGAAATGAACTTAATTACAAATGCTACGGCATAGATAAATATTTGTCGCTCATTTTTGAGAACAGAACATGGCTTATTAATATTATTTTGATTTTATTAAGGAGTGAAAAAAGTTGGAAGAGATTGCTGAACTTTTACGAACCGCTAGACAAGAATCAGGAATAGAAATTGAGGAAGCTAGTAAAGATTTAGAAATTAACGAATTATATTTGAAAAATATTGAGGATGGAAAAATCGGTTCTTTTAAAGACATTTTTGAACTTAAAGAATATTTAACAGAATATTCAAAATATTTAGGTGTTGATGAAGAAAAAATTAATGATTATTTTAATGAATATATTTTTGAATATACATCAAAAATACCTATTAAAGAAATTGAAAAAACAATAAAAAATAATAGTAAAGACGACGATCAAGAAATAGGAGACAAAATTGTTTCTCCTTACACAGTTGAAAAGGTAAAATCTAAAAAATTAACTTACATTACCATATATTTACTAATATTGGTTATGGTTATTTTAGCAATAATATGGTCAGTAAATCAAATAACAATAGACAAAAGAAATGCATATGTAGCTAGTTACAAGGAGTAGGGTTATGAATTTACCAAATAAGATAACAATATCAAGAATTATTTTAGCTATTTTATTAATAGTAGCATTATTATTGCCATGGCATGATTTAGGAGTTAATATTCCAGAATATGTCGTAAATGGCGAGACAATAGACTTATTGCACATTATAGCAGGCTTTGTATTTATAATAGCTTGCTTAACAGACTTTTTAGATGGATATTTAGCAAGAAGCAAAAATATGGTGACGGACTTTGGAAAAATGACAGATGCTATCGCTGACAAAATCCTTGTTAATGGAGTTTTAATAGTTTTGACTTATGAAAGAATGGTACCTGTAGCATTAGTAGTAGTAATAATTATTAGAGACTTTATTGTTGATTCATGCAAAATGATATGTGGTAATAAGGGACATGTGGTTGCAGCAAGTTATGCCGGAAAAGCAAAAACAGTATGCATAATGTTGGGCATAATATTATCATTATTTAATAATTACCCATTCACTTACTTAGGTCTTCCAGTACATCAATTATTATTGTTGCTAGGAGCATTACTTTCAGTAGGAAGTGGATGTGAATACTATTTTGAAACTAAAGACATGCTATTAGCAGAAGAATTAATGAAAGATTTTAAAAGTCTGAAACGTTAAACTATGTTCTATAAAAACATGGTTTTTTTATTGTAAAAAATCACCCATACAAAAACATAAGAAAAACATAATATAAATTAGAAAGGAATTTATATTATGGAACAAAAAAATTTTGAATATTACAATGGGCAAAATCAAGATGAAACTGTAAAATGTTGTATGGATCAAGGTCAAGCGATGCCACAAAGCTTTATGACTTGTGAACCAATCCAAGAATGCCCTCAAGAAAGAGTTTGTCACAGATATATTTGTTATGAGGTACCACATATAATGCCTTGCAATACAAGGATAATAAATCATCATATATATAGACACACATATACACCATGTTTTACACAATGTGAAGAAAATGTAGTATCAAATGTATATGACAAAAAATGTTGCTTCTGATTCAAAATCTCTTTTATAGAGATTTTTTTAAAATAAAAATAAATTTTTTACAAAAGTTAGATAATTATGTTTAAATATTTTTCACATTAATGTATAATATAAAAAGAAGGTGTAATATGAAAGTATTAAAAGATAAAAAAATAATAATCCTTATGGTAATACTATTAGCATATACTATCGTATATTTTACCTTAGTAGCCAAAAGTTCCTATGCATTTGATAACGATTTAGATTATAACAAATTACGTCTAAAAACAATTAGCATAATAGAAGAAAGTGCAATAAAATACGCTGAAGCAAATAAAAATTTATTTGAAAAAGAAAATACTGTTTATATAAAAGTTCAAAATTTAATAGATGAAAATTTAATTGCAACAAACAATGATGACAAATTAATAGACATATCTAACAATAATGAGTTAAATGGAAAAGTTATTAAAATAAAGCAGGAAAAAGAAGGCTATAAAGTAGAAGTGGATGCTTAAAAGGTAAAATTTCTGTAAAAAATGTTATAAAATGCTATTTATTATTTAAATTATTTAGTAAGATAATAATGTAAGGAGTGAGAATATGTTATATCCGTCTATAGACAAATTGTTAAATATTGTAGATTCTAAATATATGTTAGTGCATGTAGCTTCAAAAAGAAGTAAAGAAATGGCTGAAACATCTCATTATCAAATGAGAATTAACAGCTATAAAAGTAAAAAAGATTTAGGAAGAGCACTTGAAGAATTAGAAGCAGGATTAATAAAAGTTATAAAAAAATAAAATTTTATTAAAAAAACTTGATTATCAGAAACATATATGATAAGATAATCATGTCGTTTGGGGGATTAGCTCAGCTGGCTAGAGCACCTGCCCTGCACGCAGGGGGTCGCGGGTTCGAATCCCACATCCTCCACCAATTGACAATTAACCTCGTAAATGCGAGGTTTTTATTTTGTCAAAACAATTTAAAATATGAATTTTAGTTACTAACACATTTTTAAAAAAACACAAAATCTGGAATATTTTATCAACTTTTGTTAATAATAGTTAATGATATTAAAAATTTATATTATTTGACACAAAATAAATTTAATTACTTGCTTGAATCATAAATGAGTAGTATTATTTTATTAAAGGTAGTGTGAACATATGACAAATAAAATAAATAAAAATAGCAAAAACACAAAGACAAATTCAAAGAACATAGCAAATGTAAAAAAACAAAATTCGACAGAAAAAGTAAAAAACGAAATTACAAAGCAAAATGATAAAAAAAATACAATAATGAATATATTGATTCTTTTAGGAGTAGCGATACTATGCTTTGTAACAGTTTATTTGATGAATTATTTCTTTGTAAAGCATAATAACATAAACACGAATTATTCAACCGACAAACAATTAAGCGAAATTCAAATCGAAGGTCAATCAGAAATCATATCAACTCAAAAATACATTAGTGATCTAGGTTACAATATGAGATATGACATAAATAATTTTGTAGTATTCAAACATAACAATAAAGATTACTATAAATTTAAACATAATGACAATGTAATAGTAAAAATCGAAAGTAGTTCAGTTCCCACAAATTGTACTAATCAAGTATTAGAAACTACATTAAATAATTGTTATAGAAAATTAGATAATTATACGGAAGAATACTACATAACCTCAAATAGCAAAACATTTAAAGCAACAATCAAATCACCAAATTCATCTGAATATAGCAGTAGTGTAAGAACTAGAATAGAAATAATGCTAGAAACATTTAAAGTAGATTAATATTTTGCCAATCAAAATATTAAAAGATGAAATAAATCAATATAAAGTAGAGGAACATTAATATGAAAATAAATTGCTACAGTATAACATTCTGGTATAATCCAGTAGATGATTTTTCTGAAATATTAAAAGATTTACAAAAATTATTCAAAAAAGAGTACTCAACTTTTAATATAAATTCTGTGGAAACTGATGATTTTTATAATTCAGTTCTTTTTGCTATCAATCACAAAGTTCAAACGAATATCAACATTAGCAAAATAAAACTTCAATACACAATGGACAAAGTAACAAGTGCCAATTTCCAAGATTTCAGTGAAAAATGTCTAAAAATTCTTTCTATATTTAACGAAAATAACATAAAAGTGTTACATTCTTCAGTATTCACAAATATGGAATTTACTGTAGAAGAGGCCCTAAAAAAAGTATCAACGCAATTACTTTCTAAAAACACATCAAAGAATCTCATTGATGTAAATTTAAGAATAAGTAAAGTAGAAGACGACATGTTTTATAAAATAATTACAATTTTAAACAAACAACAAATAAAATTACCAAATTTTGTTGATGATACTGGAAGAAATATTCCATTTCCTTTAATCTCTTGGACAAATGCAGTTAAAGAAAAGGAAATAATAGAAGCATCATATGAATTAAACGATAGATATTCATTTGATACTGAAAAAAATTATGAAACAACAATATTTTCATTAAATAAAATGTTATATATCGTCAAAAATTTTTCAAATAGCGATGTTGAAGAATTACTACAAAGTGGAAAATTTTAATTAGCACTTACTATTTGTCCAAAATAAATGAATTTGTTATTTAAAACAATTTCTTTTTTTATAAAATGAACAGATGATATTTTTCCAGTTTCTTTTATAATATTGCCATTAAAATAATAAGTAATAGTTATTAAACTCTGCAGATTATATGCATTCATGATCTTTGTTTCAATAAAAGCAATTTGTTCATTAGATAAAATCGGAGGAATTATTCTATTTTTTTCTTCCTGAACAGATTTTACAATACTTCTAGAGGAGAAACAAGAATCAAAGGGTTGCCATTTTATCATACCTCTATCAATCATGAGTAATGACCTCCAATCTTTTTATTCCTCTCAATCGCGGTTGAATCTTTTAATAAATTACTTCCTTTTAATAAACTATTTTTACCAAATTTATTTTTTATTTCATCAATCGTAGAATTAATATCAGAATCTTTATCAATGTAATTAATTTCATTGGAATCAAATAAATTTAGTTGTTCATTATCCTTAGAAACAATAGAACCACAAGAAATAGTAACCTTTCTAATTGGCAAATATTCATAAAATTTATCAAAAATAATCAAACAATATTTAAGAATTTCACTAGCATAATCAGTTGGTGTATCAAGCTTTATAGTATGATAAAAGCCACCACCGATTTCTCTAGAATATCCAATTCCAAAACCTATACATTTTGTTAATTTCTTATTTTTTCTAAGTCTACTTACTAGAACGTCAACCATCTCAGAAATAATAATTTTAATATTATCATCATAATAATCTTTAAATAAAACCTGTGAATGACTATAAGAAACAGACTTGCTAGCCCTCTTATAGTCTTTAATTATACTTAAGTCAATTCCATTAGCATGATTCCATAATTCAAGCCCAATAACTCCAAATGAATCTTTCAACAAATTCTTATCAGTCAATGCTAAATCTCTTATAGAGTAGATTCCTATTTTATTTAAATTATTTTCCATTCTTCTTCCGATTCCCCACATATCCGAAAGCGGACTAATTTTCCATAACTTTTTCTTTACGTCATCATATGTCCATTTTGCTATGTTATTTTGGTTATGCTTTGCCTCAATATCCATAGAAACCTTTGCAAGTAGCATATTTGGACCAATACCACAAGTTGCAGTAAGTCCAGTTTTTTTATAAATAGTATCTAAAATTTCCTCAGCTAATTCTAAATCACTTTTATTATACATTTTAAGATAATCAGTAACATCTAAAAAACATTCATCAATTGAATAAATATGTAAATCTTCTTCAGAAACAAAATCTAGATAAATACTAACAACTTCCTTAGATTTTTCAATATACAAACTCATTCTTGGAGCAGCAGTAATAAATTTTACATTTTTAGGAATTTCAAAAACTCTACCTCTTGAGGGAACTCCTTTATTTTTCAAAAATGGAGTAACAGCAAGTGTGATAGCACCTCCACCTTGTTTAGGATTAGCAACAATAAGTGGAGTAGTAAAAGGATCAATACCTCTGTCAATACATTCACAAGAAGCAAAAAAACTTTTCAAATCAATACATAAAATATTTCTTTTAGGATACAAATTTTCCATAGCAACCTCCAAACATTTGTTTAATTAAATTATAGGTCAATTTTCCCAAAAATACAATAACCAAATTATGGAATTAACTTGAAAATATCAAAAAAACAATCTATACTTAATGTATGAAAACAATTTTAATAAAACTAATAAAATTATATCAGAATACACCATTACAAAGCCACTCAAGATGCAAATTTTATCCAACTTGTTCCACATATGCAATAGAAGCTTTAGAAACTCATGGCTTTATAAAAGGAAGTTACTTAATGTTAAGAAGAATAGCAAGATGCAATCCGTTTTCCAAAGGAGGAATCGATTTGGTACCTAAAAGGGTTGCAAAATAAAACAAAAAGTGATAATATTTACTCATAAATCTGTGATGAGAAACACGATTATTAAATAATATTTTAAAGAGAGTTAACATTAGGTGAAAGTTAATAAATTAGTTTAATAATTACTATTCTCTAGAGAGGCCAATCACCTCCGGCGAAAACCGTTATATAAATTAAGTTAAACCAAGGATGGTACCGTGTAATTCACTCCTATTTTTTAGGAGTTTTTTATTTGAAGAAAGGAAGATTAAAATGAAAGAAATATTAAAGGATGAAAGACTAAATAAATTAAATCACAGTTGTGCTCACTTACTTGCGCAAGCAGTAAAACATTTATATCCAAACGCTAAATTTTGGGTAGGACCTGTAATCGAAGAAGGATTTTATTATGATATCGATTTAGGAGATAAAGTCATAACTGATGAAGACATTCCACTTATTGAAAAAGAAATGAAAAAAATAAGCAAGGATGGAAAAAGAATAGTTAGACATGAACTTACAAAAGAAGAAGCAAAAGAAATGTTCAAAGATGATCCATACAAACAAGATTTAATCAGTAGAATGGACGAAAAAAGTACAGTTATCACATGCTATACTCAAGGAGATTTCACAGATTTATGTCGTGGTCCACATGTTGAAACTGTAAAAGAATTGAAATACTTTAAGTTAATTAAATTCAGCGGAGCATATTGGAAAGGCGATAGTAACAACAAAATGCTTCAAAGAATTTACGGTGTTTGTTTTGATAAAGAAGAAGATTTAAATGAATATCTAAAAGAAATTGAAGAAGCAAAAGAAAGAGATCATCGTAAGATAGGTAAAAATCTTGGAATATTTATGTCACATGATTTAGTTGGAAAAGGTATGCCTTTGTGGCTTCCGAATGGGGCAATAGTTAGAAAACAACTTGAAAACTACATTTATGAAAAAGAGCAAAAATTAGGCTATCAACATGTATACACTCCATGTGTTGGAACAGTTGACCTATATAAAACAAGTGGCCACTGGGATCACTACAAAGAAAATATGTTCCCAATGATGAAAGTTGATGACGAAGAATTTGTATTAAGACCAATGAATTGCCCACATCATATGCTAATATACGGAAATGAAATTCACTCTTACAGAGATTTACCAATTCGTATCGGCGAATTTGCAACTGATTTTAGATATGAAGCAAGTGGAGCAGTAAAAGGCTTAGAAAGAGTAAGATGTATGTGTCAAAACGATGCCCATCTTTTCGTAACACCAGAACAAATTGGTGAAGAATTCAAAAAGGTTGTTGGACTAATTCTTGACGTATATAAAGATTTTGGAATAAAAAACTATAAATTTAGATTATCACTAAGAGATAAAGACGACAAAGAAAAATATTTTGATGATGACAAAATGTGGGATGAAGCAGAAAATAAACTTCGTGAAGTATTAAATGAATATGGAATAGAATATTTTGAAGCCGTTGGCGAAGCAGCATTCTACGGGCCAAAATTAGATGTAGAAGTTAAACCGGCTGTAGGACCAGAAGTAACATTATCAACTTGTCAATTGGATTTCCTACTACCTAGAAGATTTAACTTATCATATATAGATAGAGATGGAAATAAACAAACACCAGTCGTACTTCATAGAGCAATATTTGGAACTTTTGATAGATTTACTGCATTTATCTTAGAAGAAACTAAAGGAGCATTGCCACTATGGTTATCTCCAACACAAGTAAATGTTATACCAGTAAATAATGAATATCATTTAGAATACGCTGAAAAAATCACAGATTATTTAAGAAAAAAGAACTACAGAGTAAACTTAGATAAAAGAGAAGAAAAACTATCATATAAAATGAGAGAAAGTCAAGTAAACAAAATTCCAATAACAATAATTTTAGGACAAAAGGAAGTTGATGAAGGCTCAATAAGTTATAGACTATTTGGTAGCAATGAAACATATACTTTAACTCCTGAAAAATTTGTTGATTATTTAGAAGAAAGAATAAAAAATAATAACTAAAACAAAAAATTGGTGCAATACTATTTATATTGAACCAATTTTTTCTTTAATTTTAATACATCATTTTCATCACATAGCTCATCTTCTGAATAAAAAATAGGAATAATGTTTCTAAAATCTTTAACATCCAAATCAATTAAATAATGATATCTTTCTAAAAATATTTTCATAAAAATTATAACTGTTCTTGTATTGCCATCATAAAACGGTTGTGTTACTAAAATATATCCCATAAGATTTAATAATAATTTTAATATCACATCAAAATCTCTGACCTCTATAACATCTTGAAAAAATACATTAATTAAATTATCAAAATATGCAAGTTTATCTTCTGAAAGTCTAGACTCTCCATTTCCGGTCACAAAAAAATTAATATCCCTAAAAAATTGAAAGTATTTATATTTTTTATAACTTAAAATTTTCATAACCCACCCAAGGCGTATTATAACACATATATTGCAATTTTAAACATTTTTTGCTAAAATAACCACCATTAGTGGAGGGGTAAAGTTGAAAAATATCAATATAACAAGAAGAAACTTCGAAAAATTACAAAGACTTAGATTAAGTAACTTAGTAATGAATCAAGAATCAACTATATATTTAATGGAATCAAAAAATAGATGGGAGCAAGTATTAAAAGTATTAAAGATATTATTTAGAAGTAAAGGAGATATTTTTTCTACAAAGCTTTTTACAATTAGTTACCTAATGGATCACAAAGACGAAATTGCAATTGATGAACTAGTAATTCCGGATTCACTTCTATCTATAGATGGAGAATTAAGAGGCTTTATAATGCCATATATTCAAGGTGAAAATTTTCAAGATATACTTAATCGCTCTGATCTTTCCATAGAAGAAAAAATCAAATATTTCAAACAAATTGGAGAACTATTAGAAAATTTAAAACAACTAAGAACTCATAGTTCTTTAAAAGACATCTACTTAAATGACATACATGAAAGCAATTTTGTTTTAAACCCAGAAACAAATAAATTAAATGTGGTAGATTTAGACAGTGCTAAAGTAGGTCCAACATTTCCTCAACTTTCAAAATATCTTTCACCATTTAGTCCAATTTCAAAAGTAACTAAATATAAACCTGTAACTCATTCAGTAGGAGGATCGTTTGAAGTATCTGAAGATACAGACATTTATTGTTACGTTGTTATGATTTTTAAATATTTTCTAGGTATAAACATAACAAGACTAAGTATTGAAGACTTTTATTTAGTTTTAGAGTATTTACAAAATATTGGCTTAGATAAAGAATTAGTACAAGTTTTATCCTTTATTTATCTAGAAAAACCAAACGAAAATCCAAAAGATTACTTAGAAGCATTTCAAAAAGTCAATATAGACGAAGATGAACTAAGACTTATACTAAAAAAATAATACATAACAACATATTTTTCGTAAAAATAATACATAACAACATATTTTCCATTTGACAAACATATATTTAAATGATAAAATATCAGTGTTATTGAAAAGGAAAGCGATTTATACTCATGAATCCACCTGATTGCACATAGCAATAGGTAAAGAGCCAAAGTTAAAGAAATTTAATATGAAGCTTTTTAAGTGGGTATAAAATACTCACTTTTTAATTTTGTTGGAGGTGCTTGGTATAGCAAAAGCGGAAGAGCTACAAATAAATGACCAAATAAAAGTAGCAGAACTTATGGTAATTGGTCCAAATGGCGAAAAAATGGGTGTTAAAAACCTAGAAGATGCCAAAACATTAGCAAATTATGCTGGATTAGATTTAGTTTTAATGAGTGAAAATAGTACTCCGGCTGTCGCAAAAATAATGGATTACAACAAATACCGTTATGAAAGACAAAAGAAGTTAAAAGAAACTCAAAAAAAGCAAAGAGAATCTAATAAAGATATCAAAGAATATCGTTTATCTGTTACGATAGACATTGGAGACTTTGAAACTAGAAAAAGAAATGCTGCAGAATACTTGAAAAAAGGACATAAAATAAAAGCATTTATTAGATTTAAAGGTCGTCAAATGGCACATACAGAGTTAGGAAAAGATGTTTTGATGAAATTTGCCAGTGAACTTAGCGAAATTAGCCAAATTGAAACTGAACCAAAACTTGAAGGAAAACAAATGTCTTTGTTATTGGCACCAAAAAAATAGAAGGAGTAGAAGAATATGGGAAAACAAAAAACACATAAAGCAAGTAGTAAAGTACTAAAGAAAAAGAAAAATGGTACATTAACTTATAAATTAAGCAATGGAAACCATAAAACAAGTAAAGATTCATCAAAACAAGTTCGTCAAAGAAGAAACAAAGGAACTTTAGCAAAAGGAGAAGCTAGCAGATTAAAATCTGTTATCTAGTTAGGGGGTAGAAAGTAATATGGCAAGAGTTAAAGGCGGAAACGTATCAAAAAACAGAAGACGTAAAGTATTAAAACAAGCAAAAGGATATTTTGGAAGTAAACATAGATTATATAAGACTGCTCAAGAACAATTATTTCACAGTGGAGCATATGCTTATAGAGATAGAAAACAAAATAAAAGAAACTTCCGTAAATTATGGATTACAAGAATCAATGCTGCTTGTAGATTAAATAATATTAGTTATTCAAAATTTATAAATGGTTTAACAAAAGCAGGTGTTGCAATTAATCGTAAAATGTTATCAGAAGTAGCAATTAATGATCCAGCATCATTTACAAAATTAGTTGAAACTGCAAATAATGCACTTGAAGGAAAAGTTGAAACTCCTAAAAAAGTTGAAACAAAAAAAGTAGAGGAAACTAAAAAAGAAGTAAAAGAAGAAACTACTGATTTAAGCAAAAAGACATTAGCAGAATTAAAGGCAATTGCAAAAGAAAAAGGAATCAAAGGATTTAGTACAATGAAAAAAGAAGAATTACTAGAAAATTTAAAATAGTAATTCTTTTTTTCTGAAAAAAACTTGATAACTATAATCTTTTTAGATATAATTATTAAAGAAAATAGGAGTGACATTATGCGAAGATTTATTGCCAGTTTAGATATTGGTTCATCTCTTTTAAAACTAGTAGTAGCAGAAATAGTTAAAGATAAAGTTAATATTTTAGCATGTGTAGAAACTCCAGCAAGAGGAATAAAAAAGGGTTATGTTATAAATGGAGAGAGTGCAACAGAATCTCTAAAAGAGATTTTTACAAAAGCTGAAAATGTTGTAGGACTTCCTATAAAAAAGGTTTTAGTAAGTGTACCATCAAAATATGCAGAATGCTTTTTAAGTAGTAGTATTATTTCTACTATAAATGAAGATAGAGTAATTAGAACTGAAGATATAATAAAAGCTATGCAAAAATGTGTTTATAATAAAGTAGATGAAAGTAAAGAATTAGTGACCGTTTTACCAACTGGTTTTAAAGTAAATGATGAAATAGTAACTAATCCGTTAAATATGATTTCAGAAGGTTTAGCTATGAAAGGTGTAGTAGTAACAGTTCCTAAAAAAAACCTTCAAGGAATTGGAGTATGTTTAAAAAATATTGGAGTAGATTTAATAGACATTATTATTTCACCACTTGCTGATTACTATCAAAACAAAACAAAAGACTCATCAAAAGAAATTGGAGCAGTAGTAAACATTGGTGAAGAAACAACAGTAGTATCAATATTCAATAAAGGAATATTAACGAATAGTGAAGTTTTAGATATTGGAGGAAGTACAATTACTAACGATTTATGCTATGTTTACAAAATTGCAAATAACGATGCAATATATTTGAAAGAACACTTAGCACTTGCTCATACCAGACTTGCTCAACCAAATGAAAGTTTAACATTTAAAGATAAGCATGGAGATAATATAAAAATAAATCAATATGATGCCTCTGAAGTAGTAATGCAAAGGCTAACAGAAATTATTAATTTAGCCAAAAAACAAATAAATCTCTTAACAAAAAAGCAAATAAGTTATATAATACTTACAGGAGGAGTAACGGAAACTCAAGATTTTGATATTTTGGCAGAAGAATTACTTGGATTAAATGGTATCATTGGAAAAGTAAATGAAATTGGAGCAAGAAATAATAAGTATAGCACTGCAGTAGGTATGTTAAAATATTATAATAGTAGATTAAAGTTAAGAAATATAGATTTTTCAATATTCAATTTAGAAGAACAAGAAGAGTTGAGTGGACAAAATAAAAAAGTAAATATTCCGGAGAACTCAATTTTAGGAAAATTATTTGGATATTTTTTTGATAATTAAGGAGATGATGATATGAACGGATTACAAATGGATCAAATAGCAAAAATAAAAGTTGTTGGTGTTGGCGGCGGAGGTAATAATGCTGTTAACAGAATGATAGAAGAAGGAGTTAAAAGCGTAGAATTTTATGTAGTAAACACAGATTTGCAAGTATTAAATGCATCAAAGGCTACAAATAAAATTCAAATTGGAAAATCAATTACTGGAGGTCGTGGTGCTGGAGCTAACCCTGAAATAGGAAGAGCAGCAGCATTAGAAAGCAAAGGAGAAATAGAAGACGCATTAAAAGGTGCAGATATGGTATTTGTTGCCTGTGGAATGGGTGGAGGAACTGGTACAGGAGCAGCACCTATTATTGCTGAAATTGCTCAAGAACTTGGAGCATTAACTGTAGGAATTGTAACTAAACCATTCAGATTCGAAGGCAAAAGAAGAAGTGAAAATGCTATTTTAGGATTAGAAGAATTAAAAAAACATGTTGATACTTTAATAGTAATACCAAATGATAAACTAAGAGATATTATAGACAAAACAACTTCATTTGATGATGCATTTAAAGAAGTTGATAATGTACTACATAGAGGAGTTCAATCAATTTCTGACTTAATAGCAGTTACTGGAGTAATAAATCTAGACTTTGCTGATGTTAAAACTGTAATGGAAAAAAGTGGAACTGCAATTATAGGTATAGGATGTAATGCAGGAGAAAATAGAGCAATCGAAGCAGCAAGACAAGCTGTAGCAAATAGTTTATTAGAAGCTACAATTGATGGTGCAAGAAATGCTATTGTTAACGTTACAGGTGGAAATAATTTAACTTTATTTGAAATCGAAGATGCCGTTGAAACAGTAAGAGAAGCTGCTAATAACGATGTAAATATTATCTTCGGAGCAATTAAAAATGAAAATTTAAATGATGAAGTTATAGTAACAGTAATAGCAACTGGATTTGATGAAGGAACAGAAGAAGAATTATATGATCAACCAGAAGTTCCAAAAAGAAGAAGTGTTCCAACAAATGATGATGATTTAGAAATACCACCATTTTTAAGAAATAACGATTTATTTTAACAAAAACTAAAATACGACAAAATATGTTGTATTTTTTTTATATAATAAATTTGGTGATAATATGACAATATATATAGATTTATTATTTATATTAAACTTTATATATGATTTTATCTTACTACTAACAGTTTGCATTACTTTAAAAAGAAATGTAACAATAAAAAGAATACTACTTTCTTCTTTATTTGGAGCATTTACAACATTTATAATATTATTACCATTTAATAAATACATAATTTTTATTCTAAAAATATTATCTAGTTTTATTTTAGTAATAATAGCATTTAGATATAAAGATATAAAATACTTTTGGAATAATTTAATGTATCTATATATGTGTAGTGTTATTTTAGGAGGATTTTTGTATTTTTTGAAACTACAATTTAATAATCTATCATACTATATTGTTATTCTATTTGGACCAATAATTTTATATATGTATAAAAAAATGCAAAAAGAATTATATGAAAAAGTAAATTATTTTAAAAAAGTAATTATCAATTTTAAAAATAATAATACCTTGATTTTAAATGGATTTATAGATAGTGGAAACAAATTAAAAGATCCAATTACTAAAAAATATATAATTTTAATAAATAAAAATAAATTAAAGGGCATATATAATATAAGAAGCCCAATGTTTATTCCAATAGTAACAGTAAACAAACATAGTCTGCTAGAAGTAATAGGTATTAAAAATATAGTAATAGATAATAAAACTTACAATAATTATTTACTAGGTTTTACAAATCATACATTCAGTGATGGAATAGAATGTTTATTAAATTATCATTTATTGGAGGATTAAAAATGTTTAAAAAAATTATAGAATTTTTAAAATTAAAATATAATGAATGCTTTTTTGTTGGAGCAACAGATAAGTTGCCACCACCATTAAAAAAAAATAGAGAATTAGAATTATTATTAAAAGCTAAAGAAGGTGACATAGAAGCCAGAAATATATTAATTGAACATAATTTAAGATTAGTAGTATTCTTAGCAAAAAAATATGAAAATACTGGTTTTGATATTGAAGATTTAGTGTCAATCGGTTCAATTGGATTAATAAAAGGAATAAATACATATAAGCCAGATAAAAATATTAAGCTTGCTACTTATGCATCAAGATGTATAGCAAATGAAATATTAATGTTTTTAAGAAAAAATAAGAGAAAAAGAATAGAAGTAAGTTTAGAAAGTACATTAAATTATGATGTAGAAGGAAATGAATTACATTTAGAAGATATTTTAGGAACTAGTATAGATGAAGTACCAAAAAAGTTTGAAAACATTATGGATAAAGCTACTTTAAAAAAGGAAATTGAAACACTAGGAGAAAGAGAAAAAGAAATAATGACATTAAGATATGGCTTAAATAATACAGAAGAATATACCCAAAAAGAAGTAGCAGAACTTTTAGGCATAAGTCAATCTTACATTTCTAGAATAGAAAAAAAAGTAGTAAAAAAATTACAAACTATTATGAAAACTTAAACAATCTTGAATTATTCAAGATTGTTTTAAAATACTTGAATTCATACTAATTTTATAGTATGATTTAGTAGAAAAGATAGAAAATAAGTAATAAGAAACATTTACTTACTCGGAGGTTGATAAAATGAGCAAAAATAGCTTCCGGGGGGGGGTTGTGAAACTCCTTCTTGGAATAGAAATAGTAACTTTATTTTTAGGGATTAAGAGTTTTGGTAATAGACCATCAGAAAAATTAGATGATATAAAACTGCTACAAGCCATACATAAAAATAGTTTATATGCAGTAATGGTAGATGATGGGTCAGGTAATTATACTGAAGGAAATGACTTTCCAATAGAAGGTTACATATTTAATAAAGAAAAATCAAAATGTATAGATTCAAATGGAAATACTTTAAATGATGAATTAAATTTTGTAAATGGTAATGTTGAAGTAACACTAGGTAAAACAGCATTTTGTTATTTATATTTTGATAAAAACAGTGAAACAATAATAACTTTAACAGTTACAAATGGTGTTGAGTCATATCAAACTGTACAATTTGAAGCAGCAGATGAAGACGGAATTGCAGGTGTTTACTACGGAATGGATAACCCAGAAGATACTGAAGTAAATTATTCGGAAATAAGTGATGGTTCAACAACTAAATCTGTACAATTTATTGCAAGAGCATATGGTATTTATTATTTTTCGGTAAAAGATATACATGGTATGGTTACTACAACAAGTAGAGAATTTTTTGAGACGAAATTTAGCGTAGAAAATGGATCAGTAACACCAGCAAGTGTTATAACTTTAAAAGGTAATTCATTTGCATTACCTACTCCTAGAGCTAAGCCAGGATATACCGTAAGTACAACATGGCACGGAAATGGAACAACTTATGCAATCGGAAGTACATATACACCAACAACAAATTCAACATTAACGGCAAATTCAAGTCAAAATAGATATAATGTAACTTTAACAATAACAAATGGAACAACTACAAGCGTAAATCCACAAGCAGTATTACATGGTAGTTCGGCTTCATTTGCAATAACACCAAATACTGGATATGATTTAGTATTAGCAAGTGATACATGTAGTGGAACATTATCAGGATCAACCTATACAGTAAGTAATGTTACATCAGCAAAAAGTTGTGCAATAACGCTTAAAAAGAAAACTTATAGTGTAAAAATAACAGTAACAAATGGTTCGACGAGCAGTACAAATCCCCAAACAGTAGAACATGGTGGTTCAGCAAAATTCACAATATCAGCAAAGAGTGGATATCAATTATCATTATCATCGAATGGATGTGGTGGAACACTATCAGGAAGTACTTACACAATTAGTAACGTAACTAGTGCAAAAACTTGTACAATAGTACTAAAAACAGCTTTAGCAGGTGATGCAATAAAAGCATTAAAACCAACCGGACTTGAAACAGTAGCAAGAGATGGGTTATATAGATTTGTAGGATCATCAAACAACTACGTATGCTTAGGGACTTGTAGTGACACTACAAAATATAGAATAATTGGAATAACAGATGGTTCAAGTGGTAACACTAATTTAGGAATAAGTTCTGGACAATTAAAAATAAGAAGAGCAGTAGCCTTTGGAAAAACAACATGGGGTGTCGACGACTGGTACAGCACAAAATGGGTTGATGCAAATTACTGGCAAGCCAAAACAGTTTATACTTATTTGAATATTACGAATAAATCATCAATAATACCAAGTGGATGGAGTGACAAAATTTCTTCGGTTAAATGGAACATGGGAGATGTTAGAACTTTAGGAACCGGTAATGCAACATATAAATTAGAAGCGGCTGATCCAACTACAGATACATCACAAATAGGATTAATATATTTAAGCGATTATTTATATAGTGAAACAGCAGGAGGAACTACAATTTGTTATGGAACAACATATTGTACAAATTCATGGATGAGACCTTCAGCAGGTTTTCAGGAATGGACAATGGGATATTATGGAGAAGAAGATAACAAAGGTAGAGCCTGGTCACTTATTAATAACCACGCAATATATCAAGTAAGGAGTTTATCACGTGATGTATATCCAGTATTTTATTTAAAAAATACTGTATCATTTACAGGAACTGGAAATGGAACATCTTCAAACCCATATATTTTATCTTAAAATTCTTATAGGAGAGCAATAACGCTCTTTTTTTGTTATTTATTATTTCATTAGAAAGAAACAAAAAACAATAACTTGAATAAAAATAAATTTTATAGTATTCTATTAATAGAAAGATAGAAAATAAGTAAGAAGAAACATTTACTTACTCGGAGGTTGATAAAATGAGCAAAAACAGCTTCGGGGGGGGGTTGTGAAACTCCTTCTTGGAATAGAAGTAATAACTTTATTTTTAGGGATTAAGAGTTTTGGTAATAAAAATAACAGATTAGATGATATTAAATTATTAGATAGTAAATCTGATAATCTTTTTGCAATTATGATAAAGGATGCTAGTGGTAATTATAATGAATCAAGTACATTTCCAACTGGAGCATATGTACTTAATGAAACAATGTCATCATGTGTAGATAATAATGGTAATAAGATAGATAATGTACTTAGTTATAGTGATGGAGTAGTATCATCAAGAACAAATAAGACAGTATATTGTTATTTATATTTTGATAAAAACAGTGAAACAATATTAACAATAACAGCTTCAAATGGTGTTGAGTCATTTCAAACTGTACAATTTGAAGCAGAAGATGAAAACGGAATTGCAGGTGTTTACTACGGAATGGATAACCCAGAAGATACTGAAGTAAATTATTCGGAAATAAGTGATGGTTCAACAACTAAATCTGTACAATTTATTGCAAGAGCATATGGTATTTATTATTTTTCGGTAAAAGATATACATGGTATGGTTACTACAACAAGTAGAGAATTTTTTGAGACGAAATTTAGCGTAGAAAATGGATCAGTAACACCAGCAAGTGTTATAACTTTAAAAGGTAATTCATTTGCATTACCTACTCCTAGAGCTAAGCCAGGATATACCGTAAGTACAACATGGCACGGAAATGGAACAACTTATGCAATCGGAAGTACATATACACCAACAACAAATTCAACATTAACGGCAAATTCAAGTCAAAATAGATATAATGTAACTTTAACAATAACAAATGGAACAACTACAAGCGTAAATCCACAAGCAGTATTACATGGTAGTTCGGCTTCATTTGCAATAACACCAAATACTGGATATGATTTAGTATTAGCAAGTGATACATGTAGCGGAACATTATCAGGATCAACCTATACAGTAAGTAATATCACATCAGCAAAAAATTGTGCAATAACGCTTAAAAAGAAAACATATACGTTTAGAATAAGTTTAGGTAATGCTACCACAAGTAGTACAAACCCACAAACAATAGAACATGGAGGAAGTGCAACGTATGTAATAAATCCAAAAGATGGTTATGATTATGTGGCATCAAGTGATACCTGTGGAGGAACATTTAGTGGTAAAAATTATATCATACCAAATATTACATCAGATACAAAATGTACACTTGTACTTAAAAAGAAAACATATACGTTTAGAATAAGTTTAGGTAATGCTACCACAAGTAGTACAAATCCACAAACAATAGAACATGGAGGAAGTGCAACGTATGTAATAAATCCAAAAGAAGGTTATGATTATGTAGCATCAAGTGATACTTGTGGAGGAACATTTAATGGTAAAAATTATATCATACCAAATATTACATCAGATACAAAATGTACACTTGTACTTAAAAAGAAAAGCTATAAAATATCATTATTAGTTAGAAGACGTATTTCGACTGGTGCAGTTCAAAATACTCGGGAATCTCTAACGGTGAATCACGGAGAAAATGCAGTATTTTCAGTATATAATGAAGATGGTAATTATAATTTATATAATTCATATTTGAATACCAATACTTGTGGAGGAGTCTTTACAAAAGCTAATAATAAAATGACATACACTTTAAGTAACGTAACAAGTGATATGGAATGTGAAATACTAGTTACATATAATGGAACTTACTAAGATGCAAAAAAATCATCACAATTTGATGTGAACCATGTCTAGGAGACATCAATAGTTACTATATATATTAATATGTATAAAGAATATAGTTCACAAAAAAGTAGTAGATATACTCCACCATACTCATCATTAATTATATAAAAAAATACTGTATCATTTACAGGAACTGGTAATGGAACATCTTCAAACCCATATATTTTATCCTAGTAATATTGGAATATAGATTTAATAACTGATTCGATTATAAATTAATTGAAAAACTTATATATAAAATTTATATAAGTTTTTTAATTGAATAAATAATTGAAACTTCGTCCATAATTTTATTGGAAGGTAAAATTATGGCAAAATACAAAGTAGATATTAGTGGAGTAAATACAAGTGAATTAAAAGTTTTAAAAAACGACGAAATAAGAGAATTATTTATAAGACTTAAAAATGGAGATACTTCTGCTAAAGAAGAATTAGTAAATGGAAACTTAAAATTAGTTTTATCAATACTTGGAAAATATTCAAATAGTAAATATAACATGGATGATTTATTTCAAGTAGGAGTAATTGGTTTAATAAAAGCAATTGATAATTTTGACATTTCTCTTAACTTAAGATTATCAACCTATGCAGTCCCACTAATAATTGGAGAAATAAAAAGATATATTAGAGACAACACAGAAATAAGAATTAGCAGAAGCATAAAAGATTTAGCATATAAAATAATCAAATTTCAAGATGAGTATACAATAATCCATGGCTTTCCTCCAAAAAATGAAGAAATATGTGAAAGCCTAGGAATAGATGAATACGAAATATCTTATGCACTCGATGCCTTAAGAGATCCCACTAGTATATTTGAGCCAATTTACAATGATGGCGGAGACACAATCTTCTTACAAGATCAAATCGCAGACAAAAGAGAAATAGATAAAGATAGAGATATGTTAATTTCACTTAGAAGAGCACTTCAAAAAATAAAAGAAAAAGAAAAAAATATTTTAATATCTAGATTCATTATAGGAAAAACACAAACAGAAATTGCAGATTCTTTAGGTATAAGTCAAGCACAAGTTTCTAGAATAGAGAAAAATGCTATTACTAATGTTAGAAAACTTATAAAGTAACATATAATTTATAAAAGGTGATTTTATGTTATTAAGTGAATTACAATTAAAAGATATAATTAATGTTAAAGATGGAAATAATTTAGGAAGAATAGTTGATGCAAAAGTAGATGAAACAGGTAAAATTACATACTTTATTGCAGAAGAAAAAAAACTATTGAGAAAAGTAACTAGAGGAGGAGAAGTAACTTTTACATTTGCATCAATTGAAAAAATAGGTGAAGATGTAATACTTGTTAATTTGTAATACTTTTTCTTAAAGACAAAAATTTGCTCGTTACTAAACAATATGTTATAATAAACTTGTGATAAATATGAAAGAAAAGATTCACAATATAACAAAAAAGATACATAAAAACAAAAACATATTAATTTTAATTATGTCTTTATTTTTATTGTCTGCAGATATTTTTACAAAATATTTAATAAATACAAATTTTAAGTTATTGGAAACAAAAGTAATAATAGTAGATTTTTTTTCAATTACTAAAATTTATAATGAAGGAGCAAGTTGGAATATATTATCTGGTTATAAATATATACTTATAATAATTGCTATAATTATGCTTATTACGCTTTATTATTACCAAAAAAAGTTTAAATTAAATGATAGAAATGTAATTGCATTTTCAGCAGTGTATGCTGGAATACTTGGAAACTTAATTGACAGAATTATATACGGCTCAGTAATTGATTTTTTAGATTTTCATATTTTCAACTATGACTTTCCAGTATTTAATCTTGCAGATATATTAATTGTACTTGGAATTTTTTTACTTATTATTGCAATATTAAAAAAGGAAGATATTAATGAATTTGATAGTAACTAACGAAGATGAAAGAATAGATAAATATATAAGTAATAATACAGATTATAGTAGAGAACTTGTAACAAAAATGATTAAAGATAATTATATCTTAGTTAATGGTAATTCTATTAAACCAAGTTATAAAACAAAATTGAATGATGAAATAACTATTGATGAGTCATACATTCAAACAGACGAAATAGTACCTGAATATATTCCTTTAAATATAGTTTATGAAGATGAATATTTAATGGTTATTAATAAACAAAGTGGAATTGTAGTACATCCTGGAGCAGGCAATAAAGATAATACCTTAGTAAATGGATTAAAATATTACACAGAAAGTTTAAGTGACTTAGGAGGCTCAGTTAGAAGCGGGATAGTTCATAGACTTGATAAAGATACAAGCGGACTTATGTTAGTAGCAAAAACAAATAAAGTACATGAATTATTAAGTGATGACTTTAAAAATAAAAGAGTTTATAGAGAATATTATGCACTTTTAATAGGTAATTTTCCAAGTAATACAGCCTTTATTGATGCTCCAATCGGAAGAAGTAAAGAAAATTACAATAAAATGGTTGTAACAAAAGATGGAAAACCAGCAAGAACTCACTTAAAAGTATTAAAAAGATATAAAGATTATACTTTAGTTAGTTTAGTATTAGAAACAGGTAGAACTCATCAAATAAGAGTACATATGAGTTATATTGGTTATCCAATATATAATGATCCAGTATATGTTAATAAAAAAGCTACTGAATTTGGTCAATTTTTACATTCAAAAAACATTAAATTTACTCATCCAATAACCAAAGAAGTTTTAGAGTTTACTAGTGATCTACCTAAAGAATTTCAAGATTTTATAGATGGTTTAGAGTAAACTTACAATACTACTAAATGTAAATACTGTAAAAAAGAAATAAGGAAGACTAAGTATTTTTAAAGAACCAGTTGTACTTTTAATACATCTTATTAAAAGATAAGAAAATATCATAAGAGTAAAACTTAAAAGCAAACTAAGTACTAAATTTCTATCATAACTAAATAAAATCGATAACATAAAAAGTAAAATATAATTACTAAGAAGTAAAAATAACAATCCATCTGACATCTTATTATTCCAAATAATTTTTATGACTGGAACTAAAAGATAAATTATAGAAAAAACGTAAACAATAAAATATAAATTCATATTATCACCCTTTACTAATAATATGAACTAGTTTAAAATAATATGAGAAGGAGTGCATATGAGTACAATCATTGAAAGAAAAGATGAAACAATAATGAGTTTAGTTCATTATTTTGTAACCGAAGAAAACTATACACCAATAAATGTTCAAGGTGCAAATAATGAAATTTGGCTTGAAAATCTCTCTGCAAAATACAAAATAGTTAGAATTAATTCAAAATATATACATAATGATGAACAATATAAATTTGATATATTTAAAATGCAATATATAATAAAACAAATAAAAAGAAAAACATTATCAATTAAAATGAATGCTTTAAATATTTGTTTAGATTTAGGTGATTATGTAACTTTAAATGATAATCCATCAAATATAATTGATACAGTAAAAGTAAGTGATTTAACAAGTGTTAAAAAAAATGAATTTTTAAGTAGTATATTTCCCAAACTAAAAACAAATAGTTTAAAGAAAACTACAAATATTGAAGATGTCATCGAAGTAACTGATGACATCAATAAAAAAACTGAAGAAGAAAATACAAAGTTTGAAAAAGTATTTAAACCTAAAAAAATAGTAATAACTTATATATTAATTGGTATAAATATTATAATGTATCTATTAAGTTTATTTATTACAAATAATTTTAATGCAGCTTTAATTATACTAGGTGCAAATAATAGAGCTCTTGTATTAGGTGGAGATTATTATAGACTTATAACAAGTGCATTCTTACATGGTTCATTATTACATTTACTTGTTAATATGTATTCACTTTTAGTAATTGGAAAAGAAGTAGAAACCTACTTAGGTAAAACAAAATTTCTACTAATATATTTACTAAGTGCTTTTATGGGAAGTTTGTTAAGTATAGTATTACATGATAATACAATTGGTATAGGAGCAAGTGGAGCAATATTCGGTCTTCTTGGTTCATTATTATATTTTGGATATCATTACAGATTATATTTAGCAAGTAGTCTAACAAGTCAAATAATTCCAATAATTATATTAAATTTAATATTTGGATTTATGACTCCAGGCATTGATAATGCTTGTCATATCGGAGGATTAATTGGTGGTTACTTATCTACTATGATAGTAGGTATAGAATATAAAAGTACAAAGAGTGATACTATTAATGGTATTGTAGTATATTTGTTATTAGTAATATTCTTAATCTATGCATTATTTAATTTAGTATAGGCATATATCTTACTCGCTTTTAAGAATTTCGCATATCTTATTAGTAGAGGAGATATTTTTTATGAGTGTAAAAAAAATTAATGTCATAAATCCAGTTTTAAAAAATAAGGAGCATTACATAACAAGTGATTTCTATGAAAGAAATAATACTAGGAGTAAACATAAAGGTATAGATATGATTGGTAAAAATAGAGCTACTGATTATGTAATTGCAATAGATGATGGAGTGGTTATAACTAGTACTTATTCTAAAACTGCAGGATATTATGTTGAAATAAAACATAAAAATAATTATATATCTAGATATTTACATATGAAGAAAAACTCTTTAAAAGTAAGAAAAAAAGATTATGTAAAGAAGGGTGATATACTTGGGTTTATGGGTAATACTGGTGCATCAAATGGAGCTCATTTACATTTTGCAGTATTTACCAAAAATAAGATAGTGGATGATCCTCTTTTATACCTCCAAAATGTTTTAAACTTTAACTCCACTTATTATGAAGATTTTATTTATAGTGCTCAAGGTATTTTTAAAGTAAAACAAGATGGTATAGCCGGTAAAAAAACTTTAAATAATACTATAACAGTGTCAAGTAAAATTAATAGGACTCATCCAATTGTAAAAGTAATTCAAATATATTTATATAATATAGGATACACTGAAATAGGTAAAAGCGATGGTATAGCAGGTCCTAAATTTACAAGTGCTGTAAAGAGATTTCAAAAAGAACACAATTGTTATGTTGATGGCATAATAACAAAGAAAAATAAAACTTGGAAAAAGTTATTAAAACTTTTATAAAAAAAATTGTTTCATATATTCATTCCTTTATTCTTTCTAAACGAAGTTAATTAATTTAATTTCGTTTTCTTTTTGATTATTAAATAAGAAATAATAAATGAAATAATTAATAATATTATATTTATAATATTTATATTACCAGGATATATAAATAGTGTTGAAGATAAACTAAAACCAATAATAGCACTAAAAGTATTTCTATATTGTTTATTAAATAAAATATTTATAAGTTTAAGTAATAAAATACTAAATAATATAAATGCTATAAAAAATGGTATAAGAGTACTTATAATACTTAAATTAATACTTAAAGGATTACTTATAATATTAAGCAAATATTCATATATACCTAAAAATATTAATAAAGATGATCCACTTATACCTGGTACTATTTTACCAATTGAGTAAAAAATACCTCCAATAAACATTCTAAAAAGACTAATACTTGTACTAGTAGTAATATTTTTTTCAACTAAGAAAAGTAGTACTCCAATAATAAAAGTAATAATAAATACTATTATATTAATATTTTGATTACATTTATATTTAACATCTTTTATTAAATAAGGTATACTACCTAAAATAAGACCAATAAATATATAAGATATAGAGTAAATATTATTATTAAAAAAGTATAATATAATCCTACTAAATAAAATAATTCCAAAAATTAAACCAATAAATAAATTTCCTAAATATAATAGATTATCTTTAATATTATTTTTAAAATTATTTAACCTTTTAATTGCATCATCATATATCCCAAGTATAGTAGCAAGTACCCCACCAGATACTCCAGGTATAATAAATCCAATACCGATAATTAAGCCATAAATAATATTTTTTAAATGCATAATTATCACCTTTTAAATTATACTAATAATAACTATAAAATATGTCAAATATTTACTAATGTCCCTTGACTAAATTTCATAGTTTAATTATACTTAATAATATAATAGTGTGTACTATTTTGTACAAAATATTTAGGAGGATAGCAGTGAAAAAAAGATCATTTTTAATTATATTACTATTAATAATGGAGGTATCATTAATTTTTTTTAGTGTAAAAAGTTTTAATAATAAACCATCAGAAAAATTAGATGATATAAAACTGCTACAAGCCATTCAAAAAAACAGTTTATATTCAGTAATGATAAATGATGGAACTGGTAATTATACCGAAGAAAACGACTTTCCATCAAGCAATTACATTTTAAATAAAGAAAAATCTAAATGTATTGACTCAAATGGAAATACTTTAGAAGACGAATTAAATTTTGTAAATGGTAATGTTGAAGTAACACTAGATAAAACAGCATTTTGTTATTTATATTTTGATAAAAACAGTGAAACAAGAATAACTTTAACAGTTTCAAATGGTGTTACGTCATCTCAAACTGTACAAATTGAAGCAGAAGATGAAGATGGACTTGCAGGTGTTTACTATGGAATGGATAACCCAGAAGATACTGAAGTAGAATATACTGAAGTTTATGATAGTCCAACAAGCAAATCTTGGACATTTCATACATCAGGCCCAGGTATCTATTATTTTTCAGTAAAAGATATACATGGTATGGTTACTACAACAAGTAGAGAATTCTTTCAAACAAAATTTAATGTAGAAAATGGAAGGGTAAATCCAACTAGTGTTTTAACACTAAAAGGTAATTCATTTATCTTACCAACCCCCGAATCTAGAAATCAAGGATATACCGTAAGTACAACCTGGCATGGCAATGGAACAACTTATGAAAGTGGAAGTACATATACACCAACAACAAATTCAACATTAACAGCAAATTCAACTCAAAATAGTTATAATGTAACTTTAACAATAACAAATGGAAAAACAACAAGCGTAAATCCACAAACAGTATTACATGGTAGTTCAGCATCATTTGCAATAACACCAAATACCGGATATGATTTAGTATTAGCAAGTGATACATGTAGTGGAACATTATCTGGATCAACCTATACAGTAAGTAATGTTACATCAGCAAAAAATTGTGCAATAACACTTAAAAAGAAAACTTATAGTGTAAAAATAACAGTAACAAATGGTTCAACGAGCAGTACAAATCCACAAACAGTAGAACATGGTGGTTCAGCAAAATTCACAATATCAGCAAAAAGTGGATATCAATTATCATTATCATCGAATGGATGTGGTGGAACACTATCAGGAAGTACTTACACAATTAGTAATGTTACTAGTGCAAAAACTTGCACAATAGTATTAAAAACTGCTTTAGCTGGGGATGCAATAAGAGCATTAAAACCAACCGGACTTGAAACAGTAGCAAGAGATGGGTTATATAGATTTGTAGGATCATCAAACAACTATGTATGCTTAGGGGCTTGTAGTGACACTACAAAATATAGAATAATTGGAATAACAGATGGTTCAAGTGGTAACACTAATTTAGGAATAAGTGCTGGACAATTGAAAGTAAAAAGAGAATCATCATTTGGAAAAACAACATGGGGTATTATGGACGATTTCAACACAAAATGGGTTGATGCAAATTACTGGCAAGCCAAAACAATTTATACTTATTTGAATATTACGAATAAATCATCAATAATACCAAGCGGATGGAGCGATAAAATTTCTTCGGTTAAATGGAATATGGGAGATGTTAAATTAGGAACTGGTTATTATGCGGAAGGAACAGCGAACGAAATTTATAAATTGGAAGCAGCAGAACCAACTACAGCAACCTCGCAAATAGGATTAGTTTATTTAAGTGATTTTTCTTATAGCGAGTCTGTCGGAGGAACAACAATTTGTAAATATAACAATAGTTGTAAAAACTCTTGGATGAGTGATCGAATAGATTGGTGGACAATGGGCTATTTTGGTAAATCGGGAGAAAAATATAGAGCATGGAATATTCAACGTGGGACTCCAATAGCTCAAGTAAGAAGTAGATCTTTAGATGTATACCCAGTATTTTATTTAAAAAATACAGTATCATTTACAGGAACTGGTAATGGAACATCTTCAAACCCATATATTTTATCCTAGTAATATTGGAATATAGATTTAATAACTGATTCGATTATAAATTAATTGAAAAACTTATATATAAAATTTATATAAGTTTTTTAATTGAATAAATAATTGAAACTTCGTCCATAATTTTATTGGAAGGTAAAATTATGGCAAAATACAAAGTAGATATTAGTGGAGTAAATACAAGTGGAGGAAAATTAACGACAGCATTAGGTTTTGTTGATTCTAAAATAAGTAATAGAAGATTAACGTGTCAAGATAAAGAGGATCAATTCACATTAAAAGTAGCTAAAGGTGGAACACTAGGTTATGGAAATAATGCCTTGGATTACCCAGTTGGTTTATTAACTGTGTTAGAAACACAACTAGTGAATGAATCAGCTAATTATTTAAATAATAATGATAACTATTGGTTGCTATCTCCTAATTACTTCACTAGCAGTGCTGGTGTATATGGTAAAAACTATGGGGGAGTTAGTTATTATGGTGCGGCTAGCATTCTCGGGGCTCGACCAGCTATCTCAATAAAGAAAAATATTAAAATATCTGGAGGAACCGGAGAAAAAGAAAACCCATACACACTAAGCCTTACATAAAGCAAAAATAAAAAAAATTTAAAAAACCAATAATTAACTAACCAATTATTGGTTTTTTAATATATAAATAACTTCACATACTAATATTGTATAGGAGTGTAATATGAAAAAAGTTATATTAGCAATTATGGTATTATTAATGCCTTTAAATGTCCTTGCATATTCTAGTGAAGTATACCTTGGTGGTAATACATTAGGTATTGAAATATCATCTGATGGTATTTTAATTATTGGTTTCTATGAAATAAATGGAAAAATTAATAAAGGTAATCCTAAATTAAAAGTCGGAGATTATATAAAAGAAGTTAATGGAGTAGAAGTAAATAATTTAAATGAATTAACTAAAGAGATCGAAAAAAGTAAAGATGAAGGTAAAGTTACAATTACTTATAAAAGAGATAATAATTTAAAAAAAACCACATTAAATTTAATAAAAGATGAAGGTATTTATAAAACTGGATTGTACGTTAAAGACAGTATTATAGGTATTGGTACTCTTACTTATATAGATCCTAAAAGTAATATATATGGAGCTTTAGGTCATGAAATAATTGAATCTAATTCAAACTCTATTATCGAGGTTAAAAGTGGTTCAATATTTAGAAATAGTATAACAAGTATAGATAAAAGTAAAGTAGGTTATGCTGGAAGTAAAAATGCTAAATATTATTATGATACTATATATGGCTCAATTTATAAAAATACTGTACATGGTATATTTGGTAAATATACAGGTAATACAAATAATTATAATTTAATAAGTGTTGCTAAAAAGGATGAAGTAAAAGTAGGGAGTGCTAAAATATATACAGTTCTCAGTGGTGAAAAAATAGAAGAATATGAAATAAATATTACAAGTATAAATGAAACTAGTAATACAAAAAATATTAATTTTGAAATTAATGATAAGAATCTAATAAAAGAAACTGGAGGAATAATTCAAGGAATGAGTGGTTCTCCAATAGTTCAAAATAACAAAATAGTCGGAGTAGTAACCCATGTAATAATAGATAATCCTCTAACTGGTTATGGTCTTTTTATAGAAACAATGTTAAAAGAAGGAGAAAATTAAAAAAATTGACTAATAATTATCATCTGATAAAATTAAATTAAATGGTGCGGTTGAAATTACAATATAAAAAATTGAAATGTATCAAAGCATTTCAATTTTATTTTTTATAAATGGATTTACATATTCTTTATTATCGGTTGTAGAAGAAGTATTACTTACTACCTCTTTTCCAATAATAGCATTTTTTATATCTTCATCTTCATTACCAAAGTCGTCATTTAAATCTATTACTCTTAATAACTCATCCATAGAAGTAAAACCTTCCATAACCTTTAAAAGACCATCTTTAAGAAGTGTATTACCTTTATCTCCATAAACTAATTTTCTAAGTTCATCTTTTCTTAAATTATTAACAATAGCATCTTTAATTTCTTGATTTATCTCAAGTACTTCATGAATAGCAATTCTTCCTTTATATCCATTAATACATTCATCACATCCATGAGGAATATATATTTGATTAACATCTATACCTAAAACAGTTTTAAACAATGTTTTTTCATATTTATTAGTAGGTCTACTAGTTCTACATTTAGGACATAATTTCTTTACTAGTCTTTGTGAAATAATACCAGAAAGAGCACTTCCAAGTAGATATCTCTCTACATCCATGTCAAGTAATCTTTCAATAGTATTTAAAGCACTATTTGTATGTATTGTAGATAATACTAGGTGTCCAGTAATAGAAGCTCTAACAGCTATTCTAGCAGTTTCATCATCACGAATTTCCCCAATCATTATAATATCAGGGTCTTGTCTTAAAATACTTCTTAATGTATTACCAAAAGTAAGACCAATCTCACTCATAACTTGAACTTGATTAATACCATTAATCTTCATTTCTACTGGATCTTCAACAGTAATAATATTTCTCTCAGTAGTATTTAATACTTGTAACATAGAATATACAGTAGTACTTTTACCACTACCAGTAGCACCAGTAACCAATATAATACCATTGGGTTTCTTTATAAGTTTATTTACCATATCAAAATTATCTTTAGAAAGTCCAATAGATTCAAGACCACTTAAACTCATTCTATAATCAAGAATTCTTATAACTATTTTTTCGCCTTCAACTAAAGGTAAACTAGATACACGCAAATCCACATCAATATTTTCAATTAATCCTTTTATAGCACCATCTTGAGGTAATCTAGTTTCAGTAATATTCATTCCAGAAATAATTTTAACTCTTGTAACTAAATTCTTTCTAACAGTAGGAGGAACTTTTGCATACTCTAAAAGAGAACCGTCGATTCTTATACGGACAATTAAATCTGTTTCAGTTGGATCAAAATGAATATCTGACGCTCCATGTTTAACAGCATCAATAATCATTTCATTTACAATATCAACAACCGGTTTATTATCATAGTCGAATTCTCTAAACACTAGAACCACCGTCAACCCATTTCTATTATCTACAAATTATTATACAATATATTTATTTTTAATACAATTAAAAATAGAAAATTTAACACACATATGATAGAATATATATGGAGAATATTATGAGAAAATTAGTTAATATAAATTTAGAAGAAAATATAATATATGATAATGTTATTCATGAATATAATACCCCAGATAAAGTTTATATAAAAAGCTCTTTCGGAGAAATAAATGACTATTTATATAAAAATGAATTTATTAATGATGAAATAGTATCAGTATCGGGTTATATTACTAATAAATCTAAAAATTATATTGAAGTAACTAATGATTTTAAAGAAAACATAAAAACAAAACAAAAGAAATATAAAATAAATAAAGTTGATGAATTATTAAAACTGTTATTAAAATATAACTTAAATAATATTTATGAAAAAATAAATGATAAGATAATTAATAATATTATAATAAGTTCAGTAGATAATGAAGTATATGAAGAAAGAGAGTTTATAAGACTTTTAAATTCCTATGATAATTTATTAGATACAGCAGAAGAAATTATAAAAATATTTAAAGTAAATAAATTAACATTTGCAATAAAAAATACTAATTCTAATAGTATCAATAATATTAATTCAATTATTGGATCATACCCAAATATCAAAATACTTTTATTACCTGATGAATACTTAATAGGTAAAAAAGAATTTTTATGTGAATACTTAAATATAAATAAATTAAATACATTAATTTTAACTACAAATGAATTATATGATATTTATAGAATACTTTATGGAATAGATTTAACTAAGAATTTAATAACTATAAGCGGCGATATAGAAAAGTCTTTAATAATAAATACTAAACTTGGAGTAAGATTAACAGATTTAATAAAAGAATATAATATAAAACTACCTAGTAAAAAAGAAATATATATAAATGGTTATTTCTGTGGTTATAAAGAAAGCAGTATAAATAATGTATTAATTAATAAAAGTATACATTCAATAATCATAAAAGAGAAAAAAAATATAAAAAAAGAAGAATGTATAAAATGTAATGCTTGTAATAAAATATGTCCATATAAAATAAATGTATATAAAAATATGTTAAATAATACATCGTGTGATAAATGTATTGGATGTAATTTATGTACATTTATATGTCCAGCTAATATAGATTTAAAAAGTATATTGTATAAAGGGGGACAAAAATGAAAAAAAAGACTATAGATAAATTAGTAATAGAAAGAATAATATTACTTGTTCCTTTATTATTATATGGTATATATAAAAATGGATTTTTATTATATAAAAGTGGTATTATAAATATGGTTAATGTTTTTAAACCTCTTTATTTAACTATACTTGGAGTAATTATTAAAGTAATAGTAGATTTAATATTTGATAAAATAAATAAGGAAAAGTTTAAAATTAAAATAGATGAAAATTTATTATATGTTATTCTTGTATCTTTAATTATGCCATATAATATTAATTATCTTATATATATATTATCACTAATAATTATCTTACCAGTTTTAAAATATTTAAATAAATATATTAAATTTAATAAAGTCTGTTTTATATATTTAATTATTATTTTAATTAATGGATTAATTAATAATTTTTCGTTCTTAAATACTTTAGAGCTTACAAAAAATTATGAATATACTTTAATCGATTATTTATTTGGAAGAAATATTGGAGGCATATCATCAACTAGTATTATATTATCACTTATAAGTTATATTTTACTTTCTTATAATTTCTATTATAAAAAAGAAATACCTTTTTATATAAATATATCTTATATAATATGTGCATTTATTTACTTTTTAATATTTAAGGATAGTGATTTTTTAATAAATAGTGAACTTATTTTTGGAAGCATATTCATAAGTAGTTTAAATGAATTTTCTCCAGTAGAAGAAAAGTATCAAAGCATATATGCCATATCAATTGGAGTATTCTCATTCTTATTATCTATAATATTAAGTAGTATAGTAAGCATATACATTATTACATTTTTAGTATCATGTTTATTTTATATAGATTTTAATAAGTTAAAAAATAATAAAAAGGCAAATAAAGACAATTAATGACAAAATAATCTATTGCATAAATAAAATAAATATAATAAATTAAATTTACACAGGAAAAGGCAACAATTATGTTTTTTCTTGTGTTTTATTTTAAGAAAAAATATTAGAAAGGATATTTTGAAAAAAATAATGTTTTTATTACTTTTATTATTTATGTGTTCAAATGAAGTAAACGCAATAAATATAAAAGAAACTGGTTTAGGAAAATATGCAAAAATTTACAAATATAATTTTAAAGAACAAGTTGTAGAAATAAAAAAATTAGTTGATACAGATACAAATACTTATTTATTTAGACTTAGTCCTAATGATAAATTAAACTCTAACAATTACGTAAGTTATAAAAATGATTTTAGTAAATGGAAAATAAGTAAAAATTATATAGATTTCTTTTTAACAATTGTAAATTATAATTTTGAAAGTGAATTAGAAAATGATTTTAATTATTATATAACTCAGTGTATGATTTATAGTGCAGTAACTTATCATGATGTAAAACTTACTGATAAAAACGGAGTAATAGATACTGCTTTAAATAATTTAATGGATAGTAAATTGCAAACTACTTCAAAATTCTTTTTAAAAGATGATATTTTTAAAAAAATATATAAAATAAAAAATGGAGAAGTATTAAGTATAAATAGTAAAAATAATTTAAAAGTAGTAGATGATTTAGGATTAGAAATAGATATAAATAAAAATAATATTAAAATAAAAGGTGATTATAAAGGTTTAGTTAATCCATCATTTACAACAACATATGAAGAAAATAATTTTATTTATACTGATGGTATTAGTAGTTTTTATGCTAATCTAGGAGGCCCTGCTAATATAATAAATAAACTAAATATAGAAGTAGATAGTATAAAATTAAACATACATGAAAACTTAAATAATGAAAGTATTTTTAATCATATAACTTTAAATAATAGTAAATATGAAATTTATAAAGATAATATTTTAATAAAAGAAGTAAATGATTTAAATAATGTATATTTAAATAAAAATTCAGAATATAAAATAAAAGATATAACAAATGATAGAAATATTTTAAATAGTAAAGATATTACATTTAATACAAGTGAAGATGATTATGACATATATATAGAAAAAGATGTTGTATTAAAAGAAATTATAATAAATATTTCAAGTGATAAAAAATATTTATTATACGAAAAAAATAATAAGGATAATTATTATGAATTAGAGAAAATTAATAATTTAAAATTACCGAATGGTAATTACATAATAGAATATGATAATAATGTAATAAAAGAATTTGATACTAATAAAGATGAATTAAATACTATTTTTATAGATGATACTAGAAAAGATGAAAATCTAAATAATGAAAACAATAATGGTGAAAATAACAATGAAGTGGAAGAAAAAAAAGAAATTATAAAAAGTAGAGAAGATACTAGTAAAGAAAAATTATCTGAAAATGAAGAAAATAATAATGATTTTGAAAATATAGATAATAAAAATGATAATTATTCTGAAATTATTAATCCCAAAACTAAAGATAATATTTTTTATTATGTATCATTTTTAATAATAAGTGTATTTGGTTTAGCATTTAGAAAAAAACTATTTTAAAAATATATAAAAATTTGTTAAAAAGTTCCATAAGAACTTTTTTAATTTTGTTTAAAATTTCTTGAAAAAAAGTTTTAATTTTACTATAATATGCAGAAAAAGCAAAAAAATTAACAAATTTGTCAAAAAATTGCAATAAAAAAAAGGAAAATGGAGTTTAACTTATAATATATTTATTAGAGGGGAAAAATGAAAGCAATAAGTGATGAGAAAATAAATGAAATAAGAAATTCTGCTGATATAGTTAGTATTATTTCTGATTACATACCATTAAAATTACATGGAAAAAATTATTTTGGAATTTGTCCTTTTCATGATGATCATTCACCAAGTATGTCCGTGTCACCAGATAGGCAACTTTTTAAATGTTTTGTATGTAATAAAGGTGGTAATGTTTTTACATTTATTAAAGATTACGAAAACATAAGCTACATTGAAGCTGTTAAAAGAGTTGCAGATAAAATAGGTATCCCTCTTTCCATAGATACATACTCAAATAAAAGCACAAAATTTAATCACGAATATGAAATTATGGATTATGCTACAAAGATTTTTCAAAATAATTTGTATAGTAAAGAAGGCTCTAAAGCTAGAGAATATTTAAAAGAAAGAAATATTACAGAAAATATTATAAAAGATTTTAAAATAGGGTTAGCTTTAGAAAATAGAACTCATCTAAGAGATTCATTAAAAAATAAGTATGATATTAATGAACTTGATGAACTTGGGCTTATAACTAAAGATGGAATTAACTCATATGATAAATTCTATAATAGAATTATGATACCTTTAACTAATGAAGATAATAAAGTTGTAGGGTATACTGGAAGAATTTATAATGGTGAAACTGATACAGCAAAATATGTTAATACCATGGAAACTAAAATATACAAAAAAGGTCATATATTATTTAACTATTACAATGCCAAACCTTTTATAAGAGAAGAAAAGAAGGCTATAATAGTTGAAGGAAATATGGATGCGATTAGAATGTATTCTAGTGGTGTTAAAAATGTTCTTGCATTAATGGGTACAGTTATAACAGATGATCAAATTAATATGTTAAAAAAATTAAGAGTACCTATAATACTTATGTTAGATAACGATAATGCTGGAAGTCTTGCTACAATAAATGTTGGAGATGTTCTTATAAAAAATGAACTTCAAGTGCTTGTTGTAAGACTTGAAGGAGCTAAAGATCCAGATGAATATATTGTTAAATATGGTATAGATAAATTTAATGAAACAATTAAAAATGCTATGAATTATTTTGATTATAAAATGATTTATTTAAAGCAAAATAAGAATTTAAATAATACAGAAGAGTTAGTTAGCTATGTAAAAGATGTTTTAAAAATGGTTAAAGATGAAGATAATTTAACTAAAGAAATAACTCTTCAAAAATTAAGTAAAGAATTTGGACTAGAGTATGATGTCTTAAAAGGTGAAGCTGAATTCAAAGAAGAAAAAGTTCAAAAAAAAGAGATAAAAGAAATACCTATAAAAGAAAAAAAAGATACTTATAAGTTATGTGTAGATAAGATTTTCTACTATATGATGAATGATACCAAATATGTGAGTATTTTTAATAATAGATTAGGCTATTTAAAAAATAAAGAAGAAAGATATTTAATTGGAGAAATTGAACATTTTATTAAAATTTATGGTAAAATAAATCTTGCAGATTTTATTACCTATGCTGAAAATGATGATAAAATTAGAGATTTTGTAAATATTATAAGTAGTAGTGTGTATGAAGATGAATTAAGTGAACAAACATTCATTGAGTACATTAATAGAATTAAAACTATTTTAAATAAAGAAGAAATAGATAATATAAAAAAGGAATTAAGAAATACAATTGATGCTAAAAAGCAAGAAGAATTGTTAAAGAAATTACAAGGGTTAGTAAAAAAGAGGAGTGAGATAAATGGTTGAGATTAAAACTTTTGAAGAAAGAAAAGAAGCATTAATAAAAAAAGGAAAAGAAAATGGATTTATTACATTTGAAGAATTAGCACAAGCTTTAAAGGGCTTAGAAATTGATGCTGATACATTAGATGAATTATATAATTCTTTTGTAGAAGCAGGAATAACTGTAGTAACTGAAGAAGAGGCAGATGATGAATCTTCTTCTGGTCATGAACCTAAAATAGATGATGAAGAACCTATTATATTAAGTGATGCAGAAATTACCAAAGATGTAAATATAAATGATCCAGTAAGAATGTATTTAAAGGAAATTGGTAGAATTAGTTTGCTTTCTAGTGAAGAAGAAATGAATTTAAGCGTTAGAATAGCAGACGGTGATGAAGAAGCAAAAAGACTACTTGCAGAATCAAATTTACGTTTAGTTGTATCAATTGCTAAAAGATATGTTGGAAGAGGTCTTTTATTTCTAGATTTAATTCAAGAAGGAAATATAGGGCTTATGAAAGCAGTAGATAAATTTGATTACGATAAAGGATACAAATTTTCTACATATGCAACATGGTGGATAAGACAAGCCATTACAAGAGCTTTAGCAGATCAAGCAAGAACAATTCGTGTTCCAGTTCATATGGTTGAAACAATTAATAAAATGGTACGTATTCAAAGACAAATGACTCTAGAACTTAATAGAGAACCAAGTGAAGAAGAAATCGCTAAAAAGATGGGTATTTCTGTTGATAAAGTAAGAGAAGTAATAAAAATTAGTCAAGAACCAGTATCTTTAGAAACTCCAATTGGAGAAGAAGATGATTCACATTTAGGAGATTTCCTAAAAGATGAAAGTAATTTAAGTCCAGAAGAATATACTGAAAATGAAATTTTGAAAGAAGAAATAAAAGAAGTATTAAGAACACTTCAACCAAGAGAGCAAGAGGTACTAGAACTTAGATTTGGTTTAATTGATGGAACTTGTCATACACTAGAAGATGTAGGAAAAAGATTTAATGTTACAAGAGAAAGAATTAGACAAATTGAAGCTAAAGCTTTAAGAAAATTAAGACATCCATCAAGAGCCAAAAAATTAAAAGATTTTATGGATAATTAATGAATAGTGAAAGATTAAATAAAATTGTATCTTTAGTTGATAAAAATGATACAGTTCTAGATGTTGGATGTGATCATGGATATATTAGTATACTTCTTAAAAAAAACAATTTATGTAAGAGTGTATATGCCAGTGATATAAGTAAAAATGCTTTACAATTTGCAGTTAATAATATAAAAAAAAATAATTTAGATATTAAATGTATTGTTAGTGATGGATTTAAAAATATTAATGAATATTTTGATACTGCAATAATTGCAGGTATGGGAGCAAGTACAATTATTAATATATTAAATTATAATAATTTACCTAATAAATTAATTCTATGTAGTAATAATGATTATGAAAAATTAAGAAGATATTTAAATAAAATAAATTATAAACTAGAAAAAGAAATTGTAGTAAAAGAAAATAATCATTATTATATAATTATGGAGTATCACATTGGTAAAGAAAAGTTAAATGATAAAGTATTTAAATATGGAATAAATTATGACAAAGAATATTTAAACTACTTGATAGAAAAAAATAATAGTTTTATAAATAATTTACCATTTTTAAAAAAGTTAAAAATAAAAAAAGAAAATAGAATAATTAAAGATCTTATTGAAAAAAAGTAGGACCTTTTTTATTATCACTAATTATATTTGCATTTACAATTTTTTCCTTAATTGGAGCAATATTTTTTTGAGCATTATTCATTACTCTAGTAGTAGTAGTACTAGTCATTTGTTTTAAAAAATTTATAGCACTTTTAGCATTACCAACTAATGGTTTAGCCTCTTTATAAATGGGAATTACTTGATTAACAATACCTAGAGTTTTATTAAGACCTCCAATAATTTTACCTAAAGAAAAGAATGAACCCATATTATTTCCAAACACATAAATCACCTACTATATTTTATGCTAAATAGGACTAGAAACATACATTTTATTATGATATAATTTACTAGAATAGTAGGTGTAACATATGAAAGCACAAAATAATCAAGAAAAAAAAGTTTGGTATGTTGTAGTAGTAGAATTTTTGAAAAAAGTAGCATTAACTATTTTTTCGATATTCTCTTATGCATTTATAGGGGTAAAAGCATGTACTTATGATGCCTTTGTTTATGTATACAATTCATTAAGTTGGAAACTAGATAAAGCATATAAAAGGACAAAAGAAGTTTTAGCACAAGATGCATATGATAAACCTAAGGAAAAAAAAGAAAAAGTATATAAATACAGTGCTAAAACAATGGCTAAACTTGAAGCAGAATATAATGAACTAGTAAAAGATTTACAAACAAGTGGAGCCACAAGATCAAAAGAGGCAAATGTTTATTATTTTAAAGTTAGAGATAAACAAGGAAAAATTATTACTGGTACTATGAATGGTCTTTCTAAATTAGATATTAATTCATTCTTAGTTAATGAAGGTTATACTGTTTATAGTATTAAAACTAGTCCATTTATTAACTTTTTATTTAAAGAAAGTAGCTTAATGGCACCAAAAATGTCAAATAAAGAATTAGTTTTTTGGCTAACTCAGTTATCAACTTATTTAAAAGCAGGTATTACATTAAATGATGCGATAAGAATATTATCAAAACAAACGTCTAAAAATAAAACAAAAGCGAGAGCTTTTCAATCAATTTCATACGAATTGGTACTTGGTTCATCTTTCTCTAAAGCATTAGAGAAACAAGGAAATATGTTTCCAGCACTTTTAATCAATATGATTAAAGCAGCAGAAGCGAGTGGTACTTTAGTTGAAACATTAGATGATATGGCAAATTATTACACTGAAGTAGATGAAACAAGAAAAGAAATGTTAGGCGCATTATCTTATCCAATTATTATTAGTGTTTTTGCAATAGCAGTTATAACATTTATATTAATTTATATAGTTCCTAAATTTGTTAAAATTTATGAATCACAAGATATATCGATATCAGGTATAACATTATTCTTAGTAAACTTTAGTACATTTATGAAAAATAATATATTTATTATAATTGGTTTACTATTACTTACTATAATAGTTTTAATAGTAGCATATAAAGAGATTAAAGCATTTAGAAGAAATGTTCAAACACTTCTTATGCATATACCTGTAGTTAAAGATATTATAATTTATAAAGAACTTACAATATTTACAAAAACATTTGCATCTTTATTAAGAAATAATGTATTTATTACAGAAAGTATAGATATACTAACAAAAATAACAAATAATGAAATATACAAAGGTATTTTATATAGAACTATTAATAATGTAGTTAAAGGTGAAAAAATATCTGAAGCGTTTAAAGATCATTGGGCTGTACCAGATGTAGCATATTTTATGATTACTACTGGTGAATCAACTGGTGAACTTGATGAAATGATGCAAAAAGTAAGTGATTATTATCAAGGATTACACAAAAATGTAGTAAACAATTTAAAAACATTTATAGAACCAATTTTAATTGCATTTTTAGCAATAATAGTTGGAGGAATTATCTTAGCAGTTATTATGCCAATGTTCAGCATGTATAGTGAGATGTTAAAATGATTTATGTAGTTATGTTTATTTTTGGAGCCTTATTTGGCTCTTTCTATTTAGTTATAGGCACAAGACTTCCACTAAAAGAAAATGTAATTACTGGAAGAAGCAGATGTGATAATTGTGAAAAAACACTTAAGTGGTATGAATTAATTCCAATTATAAGTTTTATATTTCAAAAAGGAAAATGTAACCATTGTCACAAAAAAATTAGTATAGAACATTTAATTGTAGAAATAATTACAGGTATTCTTTTTGTAGTAGGATATTTAATTTATGGCCTAACTTGGGATTTAGGTATATATTTAATACTTACTTCCCTAACAATATTGATATTTATAAGTGATTTTAAATACATGATAATACTTGATTCACCATTAGTTATATCATCAATTCTTTTAGTATTCATCACATATGAAAAGTCTGGTTTAAAATTAACATTATATCATTTAATTTATGCTTGTTTATTATTTTTAACAATGTATTTAATTAAAATTATTGGAGATAAATTATTTAAAAAAGAATCTTTAGGTGGGGGAGATATAAAACTTTCTTTTGTAACTGGTTTAGTACTAGGATATCAACTAGGATTAATATCATTAATTTTTGCATCTTTTCTAGCACTTCCGTATGCAGTATTAAGTTTATATCTAAACAAAAAAAATGAACTTCCATTCGGTCCATTTTTAATATCCTCAGCCTTAATAATCTTTATATTTATAGAAAAATTTACAAATTTATTAATATTTTTTCAATTATCTTAATATAAAGCATAAACTGCTATTCCGGCAACAAAAGATGCTACCATTAAGAATAACATTAACCAAACTAAGATTTTCTTAGTTTTTTTATTCATTAAATATCCCACCTTTAATACAATTTAAATATATCATAATTTAGTTCTTTTTAAAAGTATTTTTCATATTATTAAGTGTAATGAGTCGTAATTTAATTAAAGGAAAGGTCACAGTATGAAAAAAATTTTAAAAAACAATAAACAATTTATTACTTTTTTACTTGTACTTTTTATAGTATCTTTTGCACTTAGTATAATATATTTTTCATTTTTAACAGATGAAGTAAAAGAAAGTATACAAATATCTTTAAAAAGTAATTCAATATATAATTATAATAAAATAATTAATGATTTAATAATTATGTCAGTTCTTTTAATTACATCATTTTTCATAATTGGAAGTCCACTTAGTATAATATATTTAGTTTATGATTTCTTTTCAGTCGGATTTCTTTTAATGATTCATAACTATACTTATGGCATAGGTGGTATAGTATTTATATTAATTTATATATTCTTAAATAAATTTATATTTTACATTTTATATTCAATATTTATAAAAAGATTAATTAAAATAAGTATATTAGTATTCAAAAAAATAGCAATAAAACAAGAATTTACCAATAATAATCGTTTAGTATCTAACTTTACATCTTCTTTATATCTTATATTAATAGTACTTATATATAACGTATTATTATATATACTAAATCCTTTTGTATTAAATAAATTAGCATACTTAATAAAATAAACTTTCATGACTTGAATAAAAATAAATTTTATAGTATTCTATTAATAGAAAGATAGAAAATAAGTAAGAGTAAAACTTACTTACTCGGAGGTTGATAAAATGAAAAAAATAGACTTCCGGGGGGGGGTTGTGAAACTCCTTCTTGGAATAGAAATTACAACTTTATTTTTAGGGATTAAAAGTTTTGGTAATAAGAATAACATAATTGATGATATTAAATTATTGGATAATAAATCTAATAATCTTTTTGCAATTATGGTACAAGATGATACGGGTAATTATGTAGAAAGTAGTGATTTTCCAAAAGGTAAATATAAATTAAATGATGAACTAACTGTATGTAATGATAATAATGGAGATAGAGTAGAAAATGTACTTAGTTACTCAAATGGTTTTGTAACTGTAACAAGTAAAAGAACTATATTTTGTTATTTGTATTTTGAACCTAAAGTAGATTTAATAATAAATGTTACAAATGAAACAATACCTAAAACATCTGGTTATAGTGTAGTATCAACTTGTCCAAACAGTAATTGGAGTGATAAATATCAAAGATTAGAACTTGGAGATATATCAAATCCAACAGTAGAATGTAATTTAACATATAATAAAAGAACATTTGATGAAAGTAAAAAATTAAGTGCCATAGCATCCACAGTAGGAACTTCAGGAATTGGAAGTATAGTAGATGAGGGAGATGCAGGATTCAGATATGAAGGACAAGATCCAAATAACTATATCTGGTTTAATAATGAATTATGGAGAATAATCGGAGTAATACCAACAAAAGTAGATTCAAGTGGAACAACAGAAAATTTAGTAAAGATAATAAGAAACTCCGCAATTGGAGGACTTGCATATGATGCAAATTCAACTGGTAAAGGAGCATGGGGAAGTAATACTTTGTATAGTTTATTAAATGAATATTATTGGGGTAAAGAGAATGGAACAAATACAACAGGATGTTATGGATACCGAAATGAATACCGATCAACTTCAAAATCAAAATGTGATTATACAAAAATTGGGTTAGAAACAACAGATTATTATGGTGATATGGTTAAGAAAGTATATTGGAATACAGGAGTAAGTATGTATGATAAAACAGCAAGTGAAGTGTACGAAACAGAAAAAACTGTCCAAACAGTATACAATTACATAGGACTCATGAGTGCAAGTGATTATGGATATGCGACAAGCGCATCGCATAGCAAAAATCTTTCTTCATATAATAATGCAACCCATACATTAAACAATTGGTTATATGGACAAGGAGACGAATGGACAAATATTCTGAGTGTTCGTTCTAATTATGCGACTTATGTGAGTTCTGGCGGGGATGTGAACGGCATTAGTGCGGCTCGTAGCAATGTGGCTCGTCCAGCCTTGTATATGGAGTCTGATATATATGTGTACTCAGGAGATGGAAGTAAAGTCGATCCATATATTGTTTCGAAGAAATTAAATTAATTGGTTGGAAAGGCGAGTGTAATATGAAAAAATATTGTGTTGTAATTATGTCTGTTTTAGCAATTTTATTACTAACTTATTTTGCTTTACAAAGTAATGATAGTAATAAAATGTTTATGCAAGATGGAATACTTTTTGCTATGACAAAAGATGGAGAAGATATAACATCCTTTCCAACAGATGGTAAATATAAAGTTAGTATTGATTGTAAAAATGGTAAAGGTAATTATTTATATTTTGAAGATGAAAATAAATGGAAATTTACTGTAGAAAATATTACTGGAAAAGTAAGTTGTAATGTTGACTTTACAACTGTAAGTAATAGTGATTTATTAGGTGTAGTAGCATCCACAGTAGGAACCTCAGGAACAGGAAGTATAGTTAATGAGGGGGATGCTGGATTTAGATATGAAGGACAAGATCCAAATAATTATATTTGGTTTAATAATGAGTTGTGGAGAATAATTGGAGTTATACCAACAAAAGTAGATTCAAGTGGTACAACAGAGAATTTAGTAAAAATAATAAGAAATGAATCAATTGGAGGACTAGCATATGATGCAAAGTCATCGTCATCTGGATCTACAGGAGCATGGGGAAGTAATACTTTGTATAGTTTGTTAAATGAATATTACTATGGTAAAAAAGATGGAACAAATACAACAGGATGTTATGGAAATCGAGCAACTGCCAAAGCAAAATGTGATTATACAGAAATAGGAATAAATGGAGCAGATTATTATGGCAGTATGATAAAAAAAGTATATTGGAATACAGGAGCAAGTGATAATGGTGCAACAGCAAGTACTGTATATGGAACAGAAAAGGCTACTCAAACAATATACAATTATGTAGGACTCATGAGTGCAAGTGATTATGGATATGCTACAAGTGCATCGCATAGTACAGATTTAGATTCTTATAATAATGAGATACACACATTAAACAATTGGTTATATGGACAAGGATATGAATGGACAAATATTCAGAATTCTGACTATGCTTATCAAACACTTTATGTATTTTATCTGGGTGATGTGACTGGCACTATTGCGAGCTATGGCTCTGCAGTTCGTCCAGCAGTGTATCTAAATTCTAATATCTATGCATCATCTGGAGATGGATCACAATTAAATCCTTATATACTTATATATTAGTTAAATAAACTTTTTAATCGTCAACGAAGACGTTAAAATAGACGAGTTCTCCCGAACTACTACAAAGGTACTCTATAATTTTTAGGGTACTTTTTATATTTCAAAAACTTTAAAAATCATGCAAACTTTACAAAAGCTCAAAAATTATTTATAATACATAACCGAAAGGAAGTATTTATAATGCAAAAACTATACCTAAATCCAGTAAGTGATTGTATAGACAAATTAAATAGCACTGCTGAAAATCGTGTGTTTTTGTATGGACTTCCCGGTAGTGGCAAAACAGTAGTACTAAATGAATTTGAAAAAGACTTACATAGTAAAAACATTCCAGCCTTAAATGCTACTAAAACATTTGATGAATTAAATATTATTGAAAACAAAAGATTATTTAAGCTATACGAAATATGTTTACTTATAAAAAAAATACAAGCCTATATCGTAAATGTTTATGGAGACTATGTTAATGAAGAACTAATATTTTTCTTAAAAAGAATTGATAATTATTTAAGACAAATATCCTATATATATTATGTTAAAGATTTTAAAAACTTAGATAGTATTTTCCCAAGTGCCATATTAAATAATCCAGAAACTCTTTTAGAATATTATTTATCTCACTTAGATAGTAGATTTGGCATTAAAGATATTATAATAATACTTGATTCATTTGATAAAGGTACAAGTAAAACTTACCAAGAAATATATTATGAAGTAATTAGCACTTATTTAAAAACTATAATGAGTATAAGCGATGAAAATTATGAAGATAAAGTAGGAGAAAAAACTGACATTGTAAAAGTAAATTATAATGAAAATGTTGATGTAATGTTTGAAATAATTGATAGATTTATAATAACTAATAATTTACATAAAGGAGATTTTTCAAAAAGAATTAGATTTTTACTTGATTCAAAAGATATGGATTTATTAATCGAAAAAACAAATGGCAACTTATTTGATATATTAAGAGCAGTAAGATTTGTTTATACAAAAACATCAATAATAAGTCCATCATTCTTTAAAAATGTACTATTTACTTACATCGATGAAGAAATTAACAAACCCCAAGTAATAACGGGAATGGTTGTACCCAAAAGGAAATTACTTTAATTTCCAAATACTTACAAGCCACTTATATTGAAAAATGAGTAAAGATTTGATAAAATTAATGTGTTATGAGGTAATTTAATATGACAGACAAAACAAGTATTTTTAATGTAGCAGCATTAAAACAAGAACTTATTTTAATTACTTTAAATGAAGTAATTGAATCATTAAAAAAGAAAGGTTATAATGCTGAAAATCAATTAGTAGGATATCTTCTTACTGGGGATGCAACTTACATTTCCAATTACGAATCTGCAAGAAGTAAAATTGAGAATTTAAAAAGAGAAGAAATTTTACTAGCTCTTATAAATAGTTATGAAGGTAAATAATATGAGATATTTAGGACTAGATTTAGGTACTAAAACTCTTGGAATTAGTGTAACTGATAAAACAAATACTCTAGTAACTCCTTTAGATGTACTTAAATTTAATAGTGAAGACTATGAAAGTACTTTGCCTAAAATAAAAGAGTTAACAGAAAAGTACAATATTAAGTTGATTGTGCTAGGTTATCCTAAAAATATGGATGGTTCAGTAGGATTTGCAGGAAAAAGAAGTGAATCTTACAAAGAATTATTAGAAAAAGAAGGCTATAATGTGGTACTTGTTGATGAAAGACTTACAACAAAAACTGCGATTGATTTAATACATTTAAATAATGATAATGTAAAAAATACTAAAAATAAAATAGATTCAATAGCGGCCTCTATAATATTAGAAAGTTATCTGAAAGGTTTAGAAAAATGAATTTACAAAACAAAAAAAATAAAAAGATTAGAGAATTCAACGTTATTATGAGTGTTATAAGACATGATAAAGAATACATAGTATACGAAGATGAAACTAAAAGTTGTTTATATGCTGGTGTTAAAGTAGATAATTCATTAATGCCACTTGAAGATGAAGAATATAAAGCAATAATAAATTTAATAGAAGAAATGGATTTGTAGTGTGATAATATGAAAAAGAAAATAATAATTATAATTGTTAGTTTAATTACTTTAGTACTAATTTTAGTAGGAGCTTATTTTTACGGACTTACTAGTGTAAAAAAAGAAAGTGACTCAGTAACATTTAATATAACTAAAGGAGAAAGTGCAAGAACAATAATAAATAATTTATATGATGTAAAAATAATTAGAAGTAAAATTTCTAGTTTAATCTATTTGAAATTAAATAAAAACTTATCTTTTAAACCAGGTGAGTATACTCTAGATAGAAGTAAAGATACAAAAAGTATATTTGATACTTTAAATTATGGTACTACCGAAGACACTATAAGAGTTACATTTATTGAAGGAAAAAGAATACCTGATTATATAGATACTATTAGTAAAAACTTTGGCTACACTAAAGAAGAAATACTAAAAGTATGGAATAATGAAGAATATTTAAATAAACTTATTAAAGAGTATGATTTTATAAGTAAAGATATTTTAAATAGTGATATATATTATCCACTTGAAGGTTATTTGTATCCTGCAACATATGAGTATTTTAAAACAGCTAGTATTGAAGATATTACAAAAAAAATGCTTGATAAAATGGCTTCAGTGATAGATAATTATAGTGATGCTATTAAAAAAAGTGGTTATAGTACTCATCAAATACTAACAATGGCAAGTATAATAGAAAATGAAACTAAATTTGATGAAGATAGAAAAAAGGTAAGTCAAGTAATATATAAAAGACTTAATACTAATACTAGTTTAGGTATGGATGTAACAACATATTATGCAGAGCAAAAATCATTTAAAGAAAGTTTAACGAAAGAAGATCTTAATAAATATAATGCATATAATACAAGAAATACAAAATTCCTAGGACTTCCAGTAGGACCAATATCAAATCCTAGAAAAGAATGTATAGAAGCAGCATTATCACCAAGTTCAACTGATTATTTTTACTTCTATGCAGATATTAAAACTGGTAAATTATATTTTGCTAAAACTGAAAGTGAATTTAAAGAATTAATTAGAATCTATGGTTAGGAGAGATTAAAAATGAAAGAATTAATTGGAGAGATGGAGGAATACGCCTCCCTTAAGAATGTTCCAATAATAGAAAAAAAATCAATAGCATTTATTATGAAATATATAAAAGATCATAATGTAAAAAGTGTTTTAGAAATAGGATCTGCAATTGGTTATTCTGCAATACTTATGGCGAGTGCTAAGGAAGACACTATTGTAACTACTATTGAAAGAGACGAAGAAAGGTATATGGAATGTCTAAAAAATGTTAAAAAATGTGGCTTAGATAAAAAAATTAATGTCGTATTTCAAGATGCATTAGAAGTTAATTTAAATGAAGATGTAAAATATGATTTAATTTTTATTGATGCTGCAAAAGGACAATATACAAGATTTTTTGAAAAGTATAAATATTTTTTGAAACCTAATGGAACTATTATTACAGATAATTTAAAATTTCATGGATATGTTGGTAAAAGTTCTAAAATAGAAAGTAAAAATTTAAAAGGCTTAGTAGAAAAAATAGAGGGTTATATTGAATTTTTAAAAGAAAATCCAGAATTTAATACTGAATTTTATGACATTGGAGATGGACTTTCTGTTAGTACATGGAAAAATGAAGGATAAAATAATTGTAACAATTAATAAATTAGAAGATACTATAAAGTTAAAAGAATTAGGTATAAGTAAATTTGCTTTTCCACTAAAAGATTTTACTGTTGGAATGCCTAATACTTTTTTAGTTTCAGAAATAAATACAAAGGGATATTTATTTATAAATAGAATACTTGATAATAATGGTATTATTGAACTTAAGAAAATATTAAATAATTTAAGTGATAATATTATAGGTATTATTTTTGATGACTTAGGTATTATTGAATTAACAAAAGATTTAAAGTTAGAAAAAATATTATACCTATCACATTTTAATACCAACTATGAATCTAGTAAAATATATCTAGAATATGTTGACTCAGTAATATTATCGACAGATATTACTAAAGAAGAAACAGAATATATAGTAAATAAACTACCAAATAAAGTAACTTTATTTGTATACGGTTTAGTAGGAGTAATGTATTCAAGAAGAAAATTAATAGATAACTATAGTAAATACTATAACATACCTAAAATTAATCCTTTATTAATAGAAAACACTAATCATGAATTTTTATTATATGAAAATGAATATGGTACATATTTTTATCATGATAAAATATTTAATGGTAAAAAATTATTAGATTTAAATGCTTTATATTTCTTTATAAATTCTGCATTTATTACTCCATCATTCATAGAAAGATTTTTAAGTAGTGATAATGTATCTGAAGATGAAGATGAAGGATTTTTATATACAGAAACAATTTATAAGTTAAAGGGGGATTTAGATGACTGAGTTACTAGCTCCTGCTGGAGATTTAGATAGATTAAAACTGGCTCTTTTATATGGAGCAGATGCTGTTTATGTCGGAGGCAAAGATTATAGCTTAAGAGCAAATGCTAAAAATTTTAGTATTCCTGAATTAAAAGAAGCAGTAGAGTTTGCTCACAATTTAAATAAAAGAATCTACACAACAGTAAATATTGTATTTCATGATAATAATTTAATTGGATTAGATGATTATTTAAAAGAGTTAAAGAAAATAAATGTTGATGCTGTAATATCATCTGATATAGTAGCAATAAGAAAAGCAAAAAAATATGGGCTTGATATCATACTTTCTACTCAAGCAAGTACTTTAAATTATGAAGCTATTAATTTTTGGAAAAACGAAGGTGTAACTAGAATAGTTTTAGGTAGAGAAGCTACTAGAGAAGATATTATAAAAATAAAAAAAGAAACTAATGTTGAAGTAGAATGTTTCATACATGGTGCAATGTGTACATCAATAAGTGGTAAATGTGTATTATCAAACTACTGTACTAATAGAGATTCTAATCGTGGGGGATGTGCTCAAATATGTAGATGGGTATTTAATACAGAAAATAAAGAATTACCAGAATTTTCATTTATGAGTAAAGATTTAAATATGAGTAGTTTTTTAAAAGATATGATAGAAAATAATATTGATTCATTTAAAGTAGAAGGAAGAATGCGTTCAGTATATTATATTGGTACTGTAATAATGTGTTATAGAAAAATGATAGATAAAATACTTAATAATACATTTACAGATAAAGATGAAAAGTATTATACTAAAGTATTAAATAGAGTAGCAAATAGAGAAACTGTACCACAATTTTATAATAAATTTCCAACCTATGAAGAAAGTTATTTTGGCGATAGAGTTGAAGTATCAAATCAAGACTTTTTAGGTTTTGTTCTAGATTATAATAAAGTAGATGGTATTGTAACTTTAGAAGAAAGAAATTATTTTAAAGTAGGAGATGTAGTAGAATTTATTGGCCCAAACATTGACACACTAGAATACAAAATTGAAGAAATTATTGATGAAGATGGTAATAATATTGAAGTAGCAAGACATCCAAAAATGATTGTTAAATTAAAAGTACCATTTAAATTACCAAAATATGCAATGATGAGAGTAAAAATATAATGAAGTAAGATTGTAAAATGTGATAGTATGTGCTATCATATTTTTTGCCTTAGGGGGTATATCATGTCAAAAAGTGGTTTTACAGATGATAAAATAATTGAACTCGAAAGAAAAAGAATTATTTTAAATTTAGAAAGTCAAATGAAAAAATATCAAAGAATGATTAATCATACAGAATCTTATAATGCAAAATTATTTTTAATAAAAAATTTGAAAACACATTTAGCATTTTTAAAAGTAATTTTACCATACTTAGTAACTGCATCAGTAACTTTTAAAATATTTTCATGTATTGGTATGACACCTTTTGTATATGATGATAAGAAAGAAAATTTAAAAATACGAAAAGAATTTGATAACAAAGGTAATGAAAAACAAGTACTTCAATATACAAATTTTGAAAGTACTTTAAGTACTGTTTCTTTTTATGGAAAATGGGACTTGAATGAAGATGGATTATATGAAAGATTAGTTAGTGTTTATCAGATGCCTAAAATAGATGAAGAAACAATTAAAAATATTATAAAATCAGGTGATGCAACATCATTAGATGATTTATTTAAAGAAAAAATTTCAGAAAGAAGAGAAGTAAAAAATAACATTAATTATAAAGAATTAGAAAGTGATGGATATTTTGAAGCAGTTATATATGATGTAGATAATAATGATTGCATAATAGTTAAACAAGATTTTAATAGTGATTTAATAGATATCATAATATGGCTTTTAGATAATTGTTTTTTGGGATACCTTATTAATAAACTTAGAAAAAAAATAAGTGATTATTCATTTGAAGAAGCCCTAGTAGAAATTGAAAAAGATTATCAAAAAATAGATAAAGATGAATTAGTAAGAAGACTTAAAATTACAAAAGATAATTTAAGTAGATTAAAGGAAAATTAAAGATGGAAAAATACAAATATGATTTAGAAAATGATGAATTAATATTTAAATTTATTAGTCCAAGCAGTAATGATAGGCTATCTAAAATAAAAGGTAGTGACCTACTTACATTAATAGCACTAATTAATAAATACTATTTGAAATTAAGAAGTAGAATTAATTTGCCAGAAGATATAACATTTGGTTTAGAAATAGAATATGAATATGCAAAAGGAGAGTTAATAAGTAAAGCACTAGATGAATTAGAAATTAGTGAAAAAATTTCGCTAAATTGGACTGGAACAAGTGATAGTTCTCTAACTCATGGAGGAGAATTAGATTCACCAATATTTACAGATACAGAAAAAACTTGGATAGAATTAGATAATCTTTGTAAAATGCTTGAAGAGTATGCAACTATATCTGTAAACAGTGGGGGACACATTCACATAGGAGCACATATTTTAGAAGGTAAAGAAAAATACTGGCTTAATTTTTTAAAACTATGGGAAGTATATGAAAATATTATTTATAGATTTTGTTATGGCGAATTTAAAACAGGAAGACCATCAATAACTTCTTATGCAGAACCTTTAAGAAATAATTTATTAATTGATTATCCAGAACTTGTAGTAGATAAAGCAAATCTTAAAAGTATTTTAAGTACAGTATCTTATAAAAGAGATCAAGGAATTAATTTTTATAAAGTAAGAAAATCTACGTATAGTAGTGATAATACAATTGAATTTAGATGTCCAAATGGCTCACTTAATGCCACTATTTGGCAAAATAATGTAAACTTTTTAGCAAGACTTTTATTATTTGCAAAATCTCCTTCTTTTGACGACGATACAATAACTAAAAGATTACAAACTATAGAAAAAAAAGACTTTTCTCTAGAAGTATATAATGAAGTAGATCTAAATCCAGCTTTAGAAATATGTGATATGATTTTTTCAAATAACTTAGATAAAATATATTTTTTAAAGCAATATTTAAAGGCTTTTGAGATGCCTAAAAGAAGATCAGACTATACAAGAGTAAGAAGACTTACTAAAAATTAATGTATCATTATTTGTACTATTACATATATTATAAAGACAAAATTATGATTGACAAAGAAATTGTTTTATAGTATTATTTTGTAAGTTGATTAAAAAGGAGGATTTTCAAATATGAAAAAAGAAGATTTTTTTGAATTGACTGCAGAAGGTTATCTAGAATTAGAAACTGAATTAAATGAGTTAAAAAATGTAAAAAGACAAGAAGTAATAATTGCATTAAAAGAAGCTAGAGCTATGGGTGATTTATCTGAAAATGCTGATTATGATGCTGCAAGAAATGATCAAGCACAAATAGAAGCAAGAATTAAAGAATTAGAATATAAATTAGAACATAGCAAAATAGTAGATACTAAGAAAAATAGTAATAAAGCAGCTATTGGTTCAATGATAACTATAGAAGATGAAGATGGTGAAGTAGATGAATATAAATTAGTTTCTTCAGTTGAAGCCGATCCATTTAATAATAAAATTTCTGTAGAAAGTCCACTTGGATGTGCTATTAAAGACCACAAAGTTGGGGATACAGTTTTAGTAGAAAGTCCAAATGGTGGATATAATATCAAAATTACAAAAATAGCCTAAGATGGCTTTTTTTGTTGCAATAAATATAACATTATTATATAATATGACACTGGTTATGGGGGTTATTATGAGTAGTGATTTAAAAATAATCAAAAAGAAATTTGGAGAGGCAATGTCTCATTTTTGTCGTGATAATTTTTCTACAATTCTAGAAACTCCCGGTTTACTTTCAAATTTACTACTTTCAAATTTTTATCCAAGTCATAACTTACTAAAAGATATTCAAAATGAACATTATGAAAATTACTTTATTAAGTACATAAATAGTTTCTTAAAAAAAGAAGATAAAAAAGAAGAAATTGTAACAGAAACCCCAGAAGAACTTATGAAAAAAGCAGGTTATACTTTAGTAGAATGTCAAAGTGAAAGTGATATTTTAAGTTTTAAAAAGTATTATGCTCCTAATGAAGAATTATGCACATTTAATGGAGGCAGATTAAAAACTTGTAGAGTATTTTTTGCAGTAAAAAATAATGTTCAAGAAATAAAAAGAGAAAATTTTAAAAAACCAAAAAGAGAAGATGAATATGGTACATCTGTTATAAGTATTCAATTTTTAAGAAACGAATCTCATTTTCTGTCAATAAAAAATAGATATAATCATAAAGTATCTAATCCAGATGCTACTTTTCAAAATAATTTAGATAATATAATACCTGGATTAACTAAAGCTTTTGAACAAACTTATGGTTTAAAACAAGCAAATAAAAGCGGATGTGATTTTAGTTTACCTAACTATGTAAGAGCAAAAGATGGTAAATTTTATAAGTTTAATTATGAAATTGATAATATTTATTATTGTGTAGATAATATAATAATAGAAAACTTTGAAGTTAAAAAATATGATAAAAGTGAATTTTTAATAACAGATTATTTTATAATTAATTTTGCTACAAAACAAATTTTATGTGGTAAAAAATCTTTATATAATGATGCTTTTAAAGATGGACTTAGTGAATTAAATTTAAAGATAGTAAAAATTATTGTAACAAATGAAGAAAATGAAAAAATAGTAGAAATATTTGGAGAAAATAATGAATATATAAAAATTACTTTAGATGATGAAAACAGAATTAGAAAAATGTTTATTGATAATATTAAGGCTTTACCACAAGACTTTTTAAGATTTGCTCAATATATAAAAGAATTTAAATCTAATTCAGTAGAAGTTATTAATTCAGGATTTTTAAGAAAAGTTGAAAAAATTGATGAAGTAATATTACCGCATGTAAAAGAAGTAAAAAATTATTTCTTATCTAGTGCCACAAAAGTAGGTAATCTAAAATTAGGAAGTCTAGAAGAAGTAGGTAATGGCTTTTGTCTTTCATGTGAACACATGAGTGAAAAACCAGATTTAAGTACAATAAAATCAGTTAGAACAAATTTCTTTACAAATTTAGTAGGATTTGAAAATGGTGATGAATTTGGTAGATTTGACTTTTTAAATTTAGTAACCGCAGATTTAACATTTTTAAGTAAATATCCAAGTATGAAAGTAGTATGTTTTCCAAAATTAAAAGAAATACGTGGAGAATTTTTAATAGGCCTTACTTATTGTGAAGAAATATTTATGCCAGAGCTTGAAGAAGTTGAATTTAAATTCATGACTCAAGTACAAGGTGTTGAAGAATTATATTTACCAAAAGTATATTTTATAGGAACAGCATTTATGGAAGAAAATACATCTTTAAAAAGAGCATATTTTCCATCACTTAGAAATGTTTCAATGAGATTTTTAAGAGATAATCCAGGATTAGAGTTATTTTATGCTCCTTATTTACATCGTAATATAGAAGATGTAAGTAAACATAAAAAAGTATTTATAAGTAACTATCAATCAATAAAAGAAGACGATGAAGATATAAAATTAGTTTTAAAAAAGGAAGAATAATTCTAAAAAATATTGAATTAATTATTAATTTATAGTAATATTTTAATAGAAAAGATAGAAAATAAGTAAAAAGAAAAACTTACTTACTCGGAGGTTGGTAAAATGAAAAGAATAGACTGCCGGGGGGGGGGTGCTTGCACTCCTTCTTGGAAT
>CAKOMS010000003.1 GCA_934096735.1 uncultured Bacilli bacterium
AAATTATAATACAACAAATAGTAATATAAAGACAGTAATAGATAATTGGTATAGTACAAATATGACAAATGCAACAGGGTATTTAGAAAATGCAATATATTGTAATAATAGATACATAACAAATTTATCTGCAAGTGCATGGAATCCAAGTGGAGGAAGTTTAACAACATATTTGCAATTTAACGATTATAATACAAATAATATAAGATTAACATGTCAAGATAAAGAAGATCAATTTACATTGAAAGTAGATAAAGGTGGAACATTAGGCTATGGAAATAATGCCTTAGATTATCCTGTAGGATTATTAACAAGTAAAGAATTTTATCTTGCTCGTTCTGGTTCAGATATTAATTACTTAAATAATAATGATGATTATTACTGGTTGCTGTCTCCATTCACCTTCCACTACGACAGTATTGCTCGCGTCCGTTTCGTGCGCTCTGGGAGTATGTATGGCCGCAAAGTGAACGACGCTAGTGGGGCCCGTCCAGCTGTATCACTTTCAACAAAAGTTAAGTTAAGTGGAGAAGGAAATGGTACAGTAGAATCGCCATATATTTTGGCTCCATTAGATTAAGTGCGTCTTGCTTGTCAACGAAGACATAAAAATAGAAGAAGTTCTCCCGAACTAAAATTTGAAGACATGTATGTGTCTTCTTTTGTGTTTGTTAAGAGATTTTTCTTTAAAAAAGATAGTACTCATGTTAAAATACATTTTGTAGGAAGTGGTGTTATGCATTTACCAGATTTGGATGTTGCAAAAGATAGAACTAGTAAAGAGAATATATACATTGAATTAAATGAAGATTATAAAAAAGTATATGATAATAAGAAGTATTTTCTTAGAACTTATGGATGTCAAATGAATGTTCATGATAGTGAAATAATTAGACATTATTTAGAAACTTTAGGTTTTGTTTCTACTGAGAATATTGAAGAGGCTAATTTAGTTGTTTTAAATACTTGTGCGATTAGAGAGAATGCTAGAGATAAAGTAGTAGGATTTTTAGGAAAATGTAAATATCTTAAGAATAATAGAGATGATTTTAAGATTGTTTTAGCAGGGTGTATGTGTGAACAACCTGATTTTATTGAAAAAGTTCAAAAAGATCATAGTTATGTTGATATTGTTATTGGTACTCATAATTTACAAGATTTACCTAGGTTGCTTATGGAAACATTTAGTAAACAAGAGATATTAGTTTATTCAAATAGTGATGAAGTTATTGAAGGATGGAATTATGAAAGAGATTCTCGTATAACTGCTTGGGTTAATATAATGTATGGTTGTGATAAATTTTGTACATATTGCATAGTGCCTTACACTAGGGGTAGAGAAAGAAGTAGAAAATTAGAAAGTATTGTTTCTGAAGTTAAATGTTTAAAAGAAAATGGTTATAAAGAAGTTACTCTTCTTGGGCAAAATGTTAATGCTTACGGAAAAGACATTGGAGAGTCTTTTGCTAATTTACTTTTAAAAGTAAGTGATACTGGAATTGAAAGAATTAGATTTGTTACTAGTCATCCTTGGAATTTTACTGATGAAATGATTGATGTTATTGCTGAGAGAAAAAATATTATGCCATATATACATTTGCCTTTACAATCTGGAAGTAATAAAATACTTAAAAAGATGAATAGAAGATATACTAGAGAAGAATATTTAGAACTTTTTAAGAAAATGAAAGAGAGAATACCTGGTGTTTCGATTACTACTGATATTATTGTAGGATTTCCAAATGAAAGTAGAGAAGACTTTTTAGATACTTTAGATATGGTTAGAAAATGTGAATATGATGGAGCATATACATTTATATTCTCAAAAAGAGAAGGTACTCCAGCTGCTCTTATGAGCGATAATGTTAGTTTAGAAGAAAAAGAAAATAGATTGAAAGAATTAAATGATCTTGTAAATTATTATTCTAATAAGAACAATCAAAAGTTACTTGGTAAAGTAGTAGATGTATTGATACTTGGAGAAAGTGAAAAAGATAAAGATAAAGTATATGGATATACTGATACTATGAAACTTGTAAATGTTACTACTCGTAATAAAGATATTATTGGTAAAATAGTACCAGTTAAAATTACTGAAGCAAAAAGTTTTAGTTTAGATGGAGAATATATTAATTAGAATACTTGACAATTATGTTGAGTATTTTTTTGTAAATTAACATTATTTTACAAACATGGTTACAGTTTGCCTTTGATTTTATAATATAGTATAATAATAATGCCAAAGAGGTGTATTATGAAAAAATTTAAAAAGTTTTGTATGGAAAATAAGATTATTATAGTACTTGCTTTAATAGTACTTATTTGTATTATAATTATGGGATTTATTTCTATAAGATATTTTTATGGAACTAGTAAAAGTGTATATGGAGATAGACTTCAAGATTTAGTACCTTTTAGTGATACTACTAAGACAAAAGTTATAAGTACTTTAGAGAAAAATGAAAATGTAAATAAAGTATCTTTAACTGTAAAAGGAAGAATTGTGTATATTAATATTAGTTATAAAGATAATGTTAGTATGGATAATGGTAAAAAGATTGCTAGTAGCATTTTAGAACTATTTAGTGAAGAAGAATTAAGTAATTATGATTTATCATTTACAATTGCTTCAAAATCATCATCTAATGATGGCACTAGTTATACTCTTATGGGTGCTAAAAATGCTAGTGGTAGTGAAAGTATTGTATGGAGTAATTTTACTCAATCTAGTAGTGAGAATGAGAGTGGAACTAAGAAGTAATTATGAAAAAGAAAAAGTTATATATTTATATAGTTATTGGAGTAATAATTCTTGCTTTGATTGGAGTTATTACTTTTAAAACTTTAAGTAATAGTAATAAATTTACTAGTGAAGAAAGAAAATGGATAAATTCAAATATTAATAATGTTCAAAATATTTATATGGTAAAAGATGAGAATTTATTTAGTAAGAATGGTAGTGGAGTTTTTTATAGTTTTTTAAGTGATTTTACTAAAGATTATGGTGTTTCTTTTAATGTTATAAATTCAGTTGATAATTTAAGTGAACTTAGTTTAAATAAAATTACTTCAAATGAGATGATAGATAATGTATTTTATATTGATCACTTTGTACTTGTAAGTAATAATTATGAATTTATTAAAGAACGAAATGATTTAGAAAAAAAGACTATTGGTATTTTAAATAGCGATTTAGAGTATGTTAAAAAATATTTAAGTGATGTTGTTATTAGTTATAATGGTTATGATAATGAAGAAGAATTATTTAAAGCGTTAACTGATGGTGCAATTAATTATGTTATATTACCAAGAATTACTTATATAGATAAAATTCTAAGTAATAATTTAGAGATTATTTATCATTTTAGTGATATAAAACTATATTATTATTTAAATACTAATGATGAAGTATTAAGTAATATTTTAGTTAAATATTTTAATACTTGGAATGATTCAGTTAATAGTTATTTAAAAGAAGAAGAGTTTGATTTATTTAAAAGTAATATGAATATTTCAGATAGTGATATTGATAAGTTACATAGTGTAGATTATAAATATGGATTTATTAATAATTCTCCTTATGAAGTAATTATGAGTGGTAATTATGGTGGTATTACTGCTGAGTATTTAAAAGAATTTAGTGAATTTTCTAAAGTTACTTTTGATATAACTAAATATAAAAATATAGATAAGTTAGTTAAAGCGATTAATAATGGTAAAGTTGATTTATATTTTAATTATAATAATGAGATAGATAGTGATTATAAAAGTACTAGTTATGGTATTAATAGTACACTTTCTATTATAACTAGAAAAGATAATTCTAAAGTATTTAATTCTGTATATGGACTTAGTGGAGAAGAAGTTTATGTTAAAAAGGAAAGTGTTTTAGAAAGTTATTTAAATAAGCTTGATAATGTTATAGTTAAAACTTATGAAAATAATAAAGAATTATTTAAATTAGTAAATAAAAAAGATAATGATTTAATTATAGTAATGGATAAATATATATATGATTTTTATAGTAAGTTAGAACTTAAAGATTATGTATCCAAATATGAAACTGTTACACAAAATAAGTTTGATTTTAAAATTAAGAGTGATGAAGTAGTGCTTTATAATTTACTTAATAAATATATTAGTTATTTAGATAAAGATGATGTTATTAATAAAGGACTTTATAATCATGAAGAAGTTGTAAGTAAGGGTGAAGTTTTAAATAATATAGCAGTGTATTCAATACTTTTTATATTACTTGTACTTTGTGTTTCATTAATTACTTATAAGAGAAGTAAGAATATTAGAATTGCTAGAAGAATTAGAAAAGATGAAAAGATTAGATTTATTGATGATTTGACTTGTTTAAAAAATAGATCATTTTTGAATGATGCTCTTAAAACTTGGAATAATAATACTATTTATCCACAAACTATTATTGTAATGGATTTAAATAGATTAAAAGAAATTAATGATAAGCATGGAGTTCAAGAAGGAGACAAGCAAATTCAAGCTGCTGCGAATGCTTTAATTAAGACACAACTTGATAATAGTGAACTTATGAGAAGTGATGGTAATGAATTTGTTATTTATACTGTTGGGTATACTCAAAAACAAATAGTTAATTATATACATAAACTTAATAAAGAACTTAAAAAACTTCCATATCAATATGGAGCAGAGTTTGGTTATAGTTTTATATTAAATAATTTAAAAACTATTGAAGATGCTTTGAATGAAGCAACATTAGATATGAAAGAGAAAAAAGAGAGTGGTGACAGTGAAAGTAAAAGTTAAATCTGCAAAAAATTCAGTTAAAGACTTTATTGTATCTGTTTATAATGCTCTTAGAATGCCAGAGATGGTAATTCTTCCAGGTAACTTAGCGTTTTACTTTGTGCTTGCTATAATTCCTTCTCTTGCTCTTATTAGTTATGGTGCTTCAATGTTAAATTTATCTGTGGATTTTCTTTATAATTTTATTGCTAATTCTTTTTCTAAAGAGATGGCTGATTTAATATTTGGAGTTCAACTTTCTAATACGAATGGGATAAATTTCTTTATAACAGTTATAATAGGTATTTATATTGCAAGTAATGGTGCAGATTCAATTATACTTTCTAGTAATACTGTTTATGGAATTAAAAATAAAACTTGGATTAAAAGAAGAATTAAAGCGATTGGGCTTACATTTTTAATAGTATTCTTATTAATGTTTATGTTAGTTGTACCAGTATTTGGTAATACAATAACTAATCTTATAACTGAAGTTAATTTAAATGAAGTTGTTACTAATCAAATACTTGCTATATATAATTTAATACAAGGTCCACTTACTTGGCTTATTATGTTTATTATTATTAAAATAATATATGTAGTTGCTCCGGATAAAAAAAGAGAGAATAGAGTTATTAATTATGGTGCTTGGTTTACAACGGTAGGATGGATTGTTGGCACAAAAATATTTTCATTATATATAAGTAAATATGCAAATTATACTGTACTTTATGGTGGTTTTGCTACTTTGGTAGTATTTATGGTATGGATTTATTATTTGTCACTAATATTTACTATTGGAATAGCACTTAATTATAAAAAGGATGAAGATAAGTTGTTAAAAAATGGAATAATAAATAATAGTAAATAGTAAAAAATAAATATGTACACAGGTATTACTTAGTACATATTTTATTTTTGATATCAATATAGTATTAGTACTAACGATATTAAAAAGTAATATCTAAAAGAGATATGGTTAACAATGTCTCTTTTTTGTTATGTATTTTTTTAATTAGATGTTATAATAAAATAGAGATGATTATATGAAAAAGATTAATTTATTTTTTGTTTACTTTATTAGCTTTTTAGTTATGGAATTTTTATATAAGATATTTTTGTATGATAATATATTTAGAATATCTATTATAAATATGATTTTATTTATTCTATGTATTAGTTTATTTTTAACATTTATTTGTAAACTATTTAGTGAAAAAGTTAATAAGATTATTTATATAGTTATTATGAGTGTAATTTGTATTTGGTTTAGTGCTCAGTATGTTGTTAAAGATTATTTCGATTTTTATATTTCTTTATCTACTTTAACTCTTGCTGATCAAGTTGGTGAATTTGCATCAAAGGGTGTTATTGAAACTTTTAAAAGAATACCTGGTATATTACTTCTTTTTACTCCTTTTATTTTAAGTTTAATATTTATTAAGAAAATTAATTTTAAAAAGGGAAGTTTAATAAAAGAAGGTATATTAATTGTTCTTGTTTTAGTTAGTTATGGTTTAAATTTACTTGCTTTGAATATTGGAAAAAATAAATCTTATTCTTCTTATGAATTATATTATAATTATAATAATGTTTCTTTAAATATGGAATCTTTAGGAGTATTAAATACATTCTTTTTGGATTCTACTAGAGTTGTATTTGGGTTTGAAGAACATATTAGTGATACTGGTGGAAGTTTAAATGACTCTAGTAATGTAGATAATAAAAATAATAATGGTGATGATGATAATCTTGAGGTTATAAATTATGAGTATAATAATTTAGATATTGATTTTAATACACTTTATAATAATGAAACAAATAATAATATAAAAAAGATACATGAGTATATGAGTAAAGATAGTGGTACTTTACAAAATAAATATACTGGTATGTTTAAAGATAAGAATTTAATATTATTTATGGCAGAAAGTTTTAATGAAATTGCTGTTTCTAAAGAACTTACTCCAACACTTTATAAACTTGTTAATAGTGGATTTCATTTTAATAATTTTTATACTCCAACTATATATAGTACTATTGGGGGAGAGTTTCAAGAATTAAGTGGTTTATATGCTCAATCTACTGGAATACTTTCTAAGTTTAGAAGTGGTAATATATATTTTCCTCAAGGTATTGGGAATGAATTTAAAAATTTAGATTATAGTGTTTATGCTTATCATAATAATTATGCTAGTTTTCAAGATAGAAATAAATATTTAAAGAGTATGGGATTTGATTATTTTAAGGCTTGTAATACTGGTATGGAAAAACTTATTAATTGTAATGAATGGCCTAGAAGTGATGTAGATATGATTAATAAGACAGTTAATGAGTATATTAATAATGATTATTTTATGGTGTTTTATGCTACTGTATCTGGACATTCTGGTTATACTTATCAACAAAATGCAATGGCTAGAAAACATAGAAGTGAATATGAGAAATTTAATTTAAGTTATAGCGAAGGTCCTGCTAGTTATTTATCTGCTAATATGGAACTTGATCAAGCATTAGAAGCTTTAATTAAGGCTTTAGAAGAAAGTGGTAAATTAAAAGATACAGTTATTGCTTTAGTAGGGGATCATTATCCATATGAACTTACATTAGATGAAGTTAATGAAGTAAGTAGTTATGAAAAAGATGCTATAGTAACAGTTAATAAAAGTAATTTTATTTTATGGAATAGTGAAATGGAAACTGTAGAAGTTAATAAAGTTGGTAGTCAAATTGATGTAATTCCTACTATATATAATTTATTTGGTATAAAGTATGATTCAAGGTTATTTATAGGTAAAGATATACTTAGTACTGAAGGTGGTCTTGCTATTTTTGGGAATTCTAGTTGGGTTACTGATAAAGGTATATATTATTCTAATAGTAGAAAATTTGTATCAAATGATGGATCTACAGATAATAATGATTATATTAAAATGGTTAATGGTATTGTTAATAATAAGATTACTATGAGCAAGTTAATAATAGAGAATAATTATTATAAGAAGGTTTTAGATTAAACTTTCTTTTTTTAATAAAAAAATATACCTTGTTTTATGGTATATTTATTGTTTCTTTTTCTTTTATGTTTTTTAAAATGTTCTCAATTTTATTTTTATATTCTTTATTAAAGTTTTTATGATTTTCAATTTTTTCTTTGTAATAATTTATTTTATTTAAATCTTTTTTTTCATAATATATATACATAAGTTCACATAAAGAATCAATTAAATTGGATGATTTTTCATAATAATCTATAGCTTTATTTAAGTCTTTTTCTAAATTAACATAAATGCATCCAGTAGAATAGAAGTATTTTGCAAGATAATAATAAGATGTGATGTTTCTTTCTTTTATAGAAGATGTTAATGATTCATTAAAATATTTAAATGCTTCTTTTAAAGAATTATTTTTTAAATAAATTACTCCAAGTTCTTTGCAAGCATAACTTTCTTTTAATTCTGCGCTTTTTTTAAAGCATTCAATAGTTTTATTTATATCTTTATCTTTGTAATAATTAGCTAAATTATTAAAAGCATAGACATAATTTTTACTTGCTGCTTCTTCAAATAAACTTAAAGCAATATTTATGTCTTTTTTTACTCCTAGTCCTTCTTTATACATAAGACCTAGAGAATTAATTGCAGCGATGTTTCCTAAAGATTTAGCTTTTTCAAAGTATTTGATTGCTTCATCGTATTCATAGTTTCCAATTTTACCGTTTTTAATCATGTTACCCATAGTCCACCAGGCAGATGGGTGATTTTTTTCAGCAGCAGATGCAAAATATTCAAATGCTTTTTCATAATTTGGTTTGCCACTAAAGTAACCTCTATATTCATTTATTCCTAAATGATAATTAGCATATGCATTTCCTTCTTTGGCTAAATTTACTAGTGAATAATCAAAGTTTGTTCCTTCATTTAATTCAAGAAGCAGAAAGTCTTCTAAATCTTTTACTCCTATTTTAGTACTTTCTAAAAGAGTTTCAACAACATTTTTAATTCTTTCATCTTCATATAATGGTTGTTTTTTTTCTAATATACCATATATTAAGAAATTTACAAATAAATCATAATAATTTTCTTTATTAAATAAATCAGTAAATTTTTCTAAAGCTTCTTTTTTTATGTAAAGGTCATTTTTGGATATATTGTATAGTTTTATACAAATTTCTTTTAGAATTGAATTTTTGTTTATTTCTTCAATATTCTTTATATCATAAATTCTACCATTTACGATTGTTAAAATATTACAAACAATATCTATAAAAACTTTGTTATTTTTTTCATATTTATTTTTTAAGTTAATATAAATTTGTTTGTAATCATTTCCAATACTTCTTGAACCAATGCAATAATTATTTATTGTAGAGTCATTTGCATAGGGCACGTTAAAAATTGTACAAAACACTTCGCTTTGTATTGCGGATGATTTATTTTTACTTAGTTCTTTAATAGTAATTATTATATTACCTAAAGATAGATGACTATAAGAGTCATTTAATTTTATATATTTTCTTTCCATGTTTTTATTATATCACTTTTTCGAATAAATTGCGAGTGAAAAATATGAAAAGCGGGTATATGTGTAAATGAAATTAATTTTTATTTTATAATATACTTTTTATAGGAGGAAGTTATGAAAAAATTTTTGAAAAATTATAAGAGTACTTTGATACTTCTTGGTAGTGTTATTTTAGGGGTTATAGTTGGTCTTGTTTTTGGAGAGAAAGCAACAGTATTAAGTCCACTTGGAGATATTTTTATCAATTTAATGTTTGTTGTAATTGTTCCTTTAGTATTTTTAACTATTAGTAGTGCAATTATTAAAATGGATAGTCCAAAAAGACTTGGAAAAATTATGTCTAGAATAGTAATTGTATTTATTTTAATGTCTCTAGTAGCAGCATTAGTAGGAGTAGTTTCAACTTATGCAGTTAAACTTGTAAATGGAAGTGATGTAGTTGGTATATTAGAACTTATTGATGATAGTGCATCGACTGATACAGAACTTAATATTTTAGAAAGGACTGCTAGTATACTTACTGTAAATGATTTTAATAAATTACTTAGTAAGGATAGTATAATTGCAATATTAATATTTGCTATAATATTTGGTTTAGGTGTTAGAAAGACAAAAGAGAAAGGCGAAATAGTTAGTAAATTTATTATAGGGTTAAATGATGTTATATTAAATGTTGTAAATATAATAATGTATTATGCACCGATTGGTCTTTCTTGTTATATGGCAGCATTAATTGGTAGTTATGGAAGTAGTATAGCAGTAGGATTTTTAAAAACATTTATTGTTTATACTATTGCATCAATATTTATTTATGTAGTTATTTATAGTATTTATGCTTTAATTAGTGGTGGATTTGATGCTTTAAAAAGATATTGGAGTGTTATTCTTGCTCCGACTACAATGGCTCTTGCTACATGCTCATCTGCTGCTAGTATTCCTGTAAATGTAGTTGCTACTAAAAAAATGGGAGTATCACCTGATGTTTGTGAGGCTACTATTCCAATGGGTACAAGTTTCCATAAAGATGGCTCTGTACTTGGTAGTGTATTTAAAATTATGTTTTTAGTTTATTTGTTTAATACAAGCCCTAGTATTTGGACTGTAATTGGGGTATCATTACTTGCAACTTTACTTGTAACTGCAGTTCCAGTAGGTGGTGGTACTATTTCAGAAATGTTTATTTTAACTCTTATGGGATTTCCTGTTGGAGCATTACCAATACTTACAATTATTGCAACAGTTATTGATGCTCCTGCAACAGTACTAAATGTTGTTGGTGATACATCGGCGTCATTATTGATAGGAAGACTCGTTGATGGCAAAAAGTTTCTTACAAATAAAAAATAATTTTTAACACTTCTTAGTAAGTGTTTTTTTTGTTATAATTAATGTGGAGAGTATTATGAATAAAGAAAAAAATTTAGTTGTATTTTTGTTATCTTTTATAATTATATTTGTTATTTTAATTATTTTTATTATTACTTTTAATGAAAATGATAATAAAAAAATATATACATATGAAAATAATAACGAAATTGTAACTGTTAACTTAAAATGGATTAATTATTTAGAAAATAGTAATATTAATAGTATAAATCTATATAAAGAAGAATATGATGATACTTTAGAAGTTAGTATTAATAATGATGATCTTAAAGAAATATTTGATAATATAAAAAATAAGAATTTAATAAAAACTTATTATGTTGGACTTGGTAGTGGTGTTACTTATACATTAGAAGTTAATTATAATAATGATTATTATTTTAGAATAATTAATGGAAATATTTTTATAGATGAATGTGATGATAATTTAAAAAATATATTTAATAGTATTTCTTATGATGAAATTAAAGTTACTAATAGTGATGAGTATTATTATGAGATTGATAGTTATGATAGTTCTTTTTATTTAAAGTATTTTAGTAATAATTAATGCTAGTAAAATAGTTATATTTATTTTATAATTTAGATGGTGATACTATGAAATATAAATGTAATCCTGGTAAAAGTAATAAATTTGTTATGAATATGCTTTTATGTTTTATTATATTTACTTCTGCTGTTTGGTTAATACTTAGAGAATATGTTTATTTTTTTGTATATTTATTTTTAGCAGTGATTTTATGGCATATGTATTACTTTAGTAGTTATGAAATTAAAGATAATTATTTTGTTTATAAAGTTGGTTTTTTAAAATTTAAAATTAAATATAAAGATATAAAAGAAGTTATTAAAAATAATAATAAAATTATTTTGAAATTAAAGTTTATAAGACTTGGTGTATATGTAGAAAATATTCAAGGGTTTTATATGAATTTGTTAAGTAAGATGGAAAGGTAGTTAATATGGAATATGTTATTTTAGGACTTTTAATAGTTATAGTTATTTTACTTATAGTAATATTACTTAAGGGTACTAATAAAGATTTTGTTGAAAGAATAGGGAGATTTGAAGTTAATATGACCCGAGAAATCGGAGATTTCAAAGTTAATTTTAGTAAAGATATTAGACATGATTTTGATGTTTTAGATAATAAGATTGAGTATAAATTAAATGTTATAAATGATAGAGTTAATAATAAATTAGATGAGAGTTTTGAAAAAAGTAATAAGACATTTATGAATGTACTTGAAAGACTTAATAAGATAGATGAAGCTCAAAAGAAAATAGATAGTTTAAGTACCGATATTGTTTCTTTACAAAGTGTTTTAACTGATAAAAAGACTAGAGGTACATTTGGAGAAGTAAACTTAGAATATATACTTAATAATGCATTTGGAAGTAAATCTAGTGGTATATATAGTGTGCAACATAAAATGAGTAATGGTTATATTGCTGATACTTTGCTTTATGCTCCAGCTCCTTTGGGTACTATTGCAATAGATAGTAAGTTTCCTTTAGAAAATTATCAAAAAATGGTTGATAGAAGTAGGACTAAAGAAGAAAGACTTCTTTTTGAAAAAGCATTTGTGAGTGATGTTAAGAAACATATTAATGATATTAAAGAAAAATATATTATTCCTGGAGAAACTAGTGATGAAGCGATTATGTTTTTACCTGCTGAGGCTATATTTGCAGAAATTAATGCTTATCATCCAGAACTTTTAAATTATGCATATTCTAATAAAGTATGGATAACTGGACCAACTACTTTAATTAGTACTTTATCTATAATTAGTATGATTATTAAAAATATGGAAAGAGATAAATATGCTAAAGTTATACATGAAGAATTAGAAAAATTAGGTATTGAATTTAATAGATATAAAGATAGATGGGATAAGTTATCTAGGAATGTTAAGAGTGTTAATCAAAGTATTGAAGAATTACATACTACTAGTGAAAAGATAAGTAAGAGATTTAATAGTATTAAGAATGCTAATATAAAAGAGATTAAAGAAGAAAATGATTTAAAGATTGATTATAATGATGAGGAGTAATTGTATGAAGATTTATATGATATGTAATGAATCTTTATTAGAAGATTTTAGATATGAAAATAAAGATAATTTAGAGTTTATTAGAATGATTAGACCACTTAGTATATATGGAGAAGAACTTGCAAAGAATTTAGTTAATAATAAGATATTTGAAGGTGATTATAAAATTTATTCTAGTTATTATACGAGTACTATTAGTAGTGCCAAATATTTGTCTTCTAAGTTAGAGACTGAAGTTATATTAGATGAAAGTTTTAATGATTGTAAAGTTGGAGAACTTGGAAGTAAAAATATGAAGATGGTTAAAGGTATTCAAAATAGAGATTTTTCTTATAAGCTTGTTAATGGAGAATCTTTAGAAGATGTTAGAAAAAGAGTAGTCAGTAAAGTTAATAAATTACTTTTAGGTGAAGATGATATTATTATTTTTACTCATAAAAGAGTAATTCTTGCTTATTTATTAGAATATTTTAATCATGATTATAATTTAGATGAAAATATTATTATTGAAAAAGATGGAAAAGTAATATTTGAAGATAATGAAAAAACTTTAGAAGTTTATGAATTTACTTATACAAATAAAAAATTAACTGATGTAAAAATTGTCAGTTAATTTTTTTATTATTCATTGTCTATTGTGATCCATTCAGTAGTACCACATGTAGTACATATTTGAGGTACTAAAACTTTTTTACCTTTTGGTAAATCAATCTTTTTTTCTAAAGTGACACAAAGCATACCACTTTCTGGATCAATATAGCATCTTCCTTGAGTTTGTGTTTCGTTACATTTTGAACATCCTGGTTTTTTCATTTTCTCACCCTTTACTAGTATGCTCGTAAATAATTTTTTATATGCAAATTTTATCTATAAAAAAAATGTAAATTCGTGTATAATTAAAATGTAAAGGAGAATACCAATGGAATATAAAGTAAATGTAAGAGTAAGTAATAGACATGTTCATTTAACAAAAGAAACTTTTGAAAAATTGTTTGATGGAGAAATAGAAAAAGATTATGATTTAAATCAAATAGGAGAGTTTGCATCAAAACAATTTTTAACTATAAATTATAATGGTATTAGAATACCTAATGTAAGAGTACTTGGGCAATTTAGAGATTATAATCAAGTTGAGATATCAAAAAGAGATGCTAGAGGTTTAAAATGTAATCCACCGGTTAGAAGTAGTGGTGTATTAGATGATGCTCTTTTTGTTACTTTAGAAACTCCAAAGGGTAGTGTTACTACTAAAGCATTAATTATTGCAGATAGACATGTACATATGAGTCCTGATGATGCAATTAAGTATGGTGTTTTAGATAAACAAAAGGTAAAGGTAAGAATTCCTGGTGATAAAAGTGGAGTTATGGATGCAGTAATAAAAGTTGGTACAACTGGATATTATGAGTTTCATGTTGATACAGATGATGCAAATGCCTTTTTGATTGAAGATAATGATGAGGTAACATTAATAATATGAGTGGTTTTGATATAGGTAATGTTCATATAGATAATAAAGTGGTGCTTGCTCCGATGGCTGGAATAACAAGTACTACTTTTAGAAAGATTTGTAAAAGTATGGGAGCTGGCTTGGTAGTTGCTGAGATGGTATCTGATAAAGCTATTGTTTTTGAATCTAAAAAAACTTTTGATTTATTAAAGATGGATGAAATGGAAAGGCCTATTTCTCAGCAAATATTTGGAAGTGACCCAAAAACTATGGCGCTTGCTGCTAAAAAGATTGAATCTGTAATGAAACCAGATATTATTGATATAAATATGGGTTGTCCTGTTCCAAAAGTTGCAATTAAAAATCATGCTGGAAGTAGTCTTATGAAAGATCCAAAGTTATGTTATCAAATTGTTAAGAGTGTGGTAGATGCAGTAAGTGTTCCTGTTACTGTTAAAATTAGAAGTGGTTGGGATGAAAAAAGTATTAATGCACCTTATATAGCAAGTATTTGTGAAAAAGCAGGTGCTAGTGCTATTTTTGTTCATGGTAGAACTAGAAGTCAAGGTTATAGTGGTTGTGCTGATTTAAATGTTATTAAAATGGTAAAAGAGAGTGTTAGTATACCTGTTATTGGAAATGGAGATATAAAAACACCAGAAGATGCACAAAGAATGATGGACATAACTAATTGTGATGCAGTTATGATTGGCAGAGGTGCACTTGGTAATCCTTGGCTTATAAGAGATACAATAGAGTATTTAAATACTGGAAAGAAAAATGAAGAAGTTTCTATAAAAGAAAAAATAGATATGATGATTTATAATATAAAAGAACTTGTAAAAGATAAAAATGAGAAAATAGGAGTGCTTGAGATGAGAAGTGAACTTATGTATTATTTGAAAGGACTTCCTAATACTAAAGAATTAAAATTAAGCATTTGTTCTTGTACTACAGAAGAAGAACTTATAAATCTTTTACACGAATATTATAATAGTCTTATGGAGAGTTAAATGAATTATTTAGAGTATGTGAAAGATAATACTATAATTATTTGTAATAATGATAAAAAAATGGCTATATTAAAAAGTCTTAGTGATACTAAGAAGTTTTTAAATGTTGTTTTTTATACTGAAAAAGAATTTATTAGAAATTATTTATTTAAAGTTAAAGATGAAGCTTTGGAGTATATTACTTCAAAATATAATCTTAATATTGATGTTTCTAAAATGTATTTAGGTAATATATATTATGTTTGTGAAAATATTAATTATAATAATAAAAAGTTAGATAAATTAGTAAGTATAAAAAAAGATTTAATAGATAATGGATTTATTATTTATAATAATTTATTTAAAAGTTATATTAAAAATTTTAATATTTTAGTTTTAAAAGATTTATATATAGATGAGTATATATTGAATATTTATAGAGAAGTAAATGCTCAAATAATTGAACCAAAGAAAATATATGAAATAAAAGAATGTTATTTGTTTGATTCAATTACTGAAGAAGTTAGATATGTTTTTAAGAAGATAAGTGAGCTTATAAAAAAAGGAATAGATATAAATAATATTAAAATATGTAATTTAGATGATACTTATAATAATTTAATAAATAGATTTAGCGAATTTTATGGTATTGTAGTTAATGTAAAAAATAATAATACGTTATATGGAAATATTATTGGTAAAAAGTTTTTAGATAATTTAAATTTAGGATTAGAAAAAGATATTGAAACAATTAAAAATTATGATAAAGATATAGTTAATAAAATTATTAATATTGTTAATAAATATAATTATGTTGATGAATATAATATAAAGAAATATTTAATATATGAATTTAAAAACACTAAAATAGAAAATTTTAATTATAAAAATTATATAGATATTGTAGATATTACTTATCCTTTTTGTGATAATGATTATGTATTTCTTATGAATTTTAATATGGGAAGTATTCCAAAATTTGTTAAAGATGAAGATTATATAACAGATAATATTAAAGATAAAGTTAATATGTTTAAGACTGATTATATAAATAAAGAAATAAAAAATAATACTATAAATATAATTAAATCTATTAAAAATCTTACTATTACTTATAAATTAAAGGGTGAAGTAGAATGTTATCCATCTAGTTTAATAAGTGAACTAGATTTAAATGTAATAAATACTACTAATGATATTTATGAAAGTTTTAGTGAAAAAGATGATTTAATAATTTATGCAAGTTATTTAGATTTATATAATAAGTATGGAGATTTAAATAATAATTTATTTGCTTTTTATAATACGTATAATGATATTGGTTATGGAACTTATGATAATAAATTTAGTGGAATTGATACAAATAGTTTAAAAGAGTATTTAAGTAAAGGAATTAATTTGTCTTATTCATCTTTAAGTAATTATAATAAATGTGCATTTAGATATTATATAGAAAATATACTTAAATTTTCTAAATATGAAGATACTTTTGAGGCTTACTTAGGTTCTTTATTTCATTATGTTTTAGAGAAATGTTTTAATAATAGTGATTTAAATGTAGAAGATGTAATAAAAGAATTTTTAGTTAATAATGAAAAATGTTTAAATAGTAAAGAAGAATATTTTATAGAAAAATGTGAGAGTCAAATTAATTTTGTGTTAAATGTTTTAAATGAAAGAAAAATGTATACTTCACTTGATAAAAATTTAGTAGAAAAGTATATAAGTATTAAAATAGATGAAGATAATAATGTAAATTTAGTTGGTATTGTTGATAAAATATTATATAAAGAATATGATGATAAAACTATTGTAAGCATAATTGATTATAAAACTGGAGATGTTTTAACTGATTTAACTTATTTAGATTATGGTATTGGCTTACAGCTTCCTCTTTATCTTTATTTAGTTAAGAAATCTAATTTATTTAATAATCCTAGATTTGCTGGTTTTTATATAAATTATATAATTAATTCAAATAATAATTCTCTTAAAAATAAAACTTTAGAAGAAAAGATGAGAGATAATTTAAAATTGGTAGGATATTCAAATGATGATACTAAAATACTTTGTGAATTTGATAATAATTATTCTTCTAGTGAACTTGTTATGGGTCTAAAAACTAAGAGTGATGGATCTTTTTATAAAAGTAGTAAAGTTTTAAGTGATAGTGAAATTGATGATATTATATTAGAAGTTCATAAAGTAGTAAGTAATAATGCTAAAGATATTTTAAATGGTATATTTACTATTAATCCTAAAAAGATTGGATATAGTGATGATTACGGATGTAAGTATTGTAAGTTTAGAGATTTGTGTTTTAAGAAAGAAAATGATTATGTAATTATAGAGAAAAGAGGTGAGAGTAGTAATGCCGAAGTGGACTAAAGAACAAATGGATGCCATATATGAAAGTGGTAAAAATATTATTGTTTCAGCAGGAGCTGGTAGTGGTAAAACTGCTGTTTTAACCGAAAGAGTAGTTGAAAAATTAAAGACTGGTATAAAAATAAATGAATTATTAATTTTAACTTTTACTAATGCTGCTGCTAGCGAAATGAAAGATAGAATTAGAAAAAAAATAAATGAAAATGATAGTATTAAAGATAATTTGGATTATTTAGAGTCTAGTTATATTACTACTTTTGATTCTTTTTCTTTATCTTTAGTAAAAAAATATCATTATTTATTGGGACTTTCTAAAAATATTGGTATTGTTGATAATAGCGTTATTGCAGTTAAAAAAGAAGAGGTACTTGATGAGGTATTTAATTATTTTTATGAAGTAAAAGATAAGAATTTTTTAAAAATGATTGATGACTTTTGTGTTAAAAATGATACGGGATTAAAAAATGATATTAGAAATATTATTAATGTATTAAATAATTATCCTGATTTAGATGATTATTTAGATAGTTATATTAGTGTGTATTTTAGTGATAATAAATTAAATGAGTATATAAATAAGTATATGAAAATCTTATATAATGTAATTGAAGAGATAAATACTAATTTATATTATATGGAAAGTGAGTGCAATTCTGTTTCAGCTGAATATTATTCAATGTGTGAAATTGCTTTAGAAAGATTAATTAAGAGTAAAAGTTATGAAGATATTAAAAATAATACTAATGTTATTTTACCTAGAAGACCAAAAGGCAGTGATGAAGTTAAAATATATAAAGATAATATTACTAAATGTATTAATAAATTAAAAGATTATACTATATACGATAGTGTTTCAAGTATTTATCAAAGTATTAAAAGTACTAAAGGTTATGTAGAGAGTATTATTAATATAGTTAGATTGTATAATAAGAAATTAAAAGAATATAAAGATGAATATGCTATATATGAATTTATTGATATTGAACTTATGTGTATTAAATTACTTAAAGATAATAAAGATATATTAGATGAAGTTAAGAGTAATTATAAAGAGATATGTGTTGATGAATATCAAGATACTAATGATATACAAGAAGCTTTTATTAATTTAATACAAAATAATAATTTATATATGGTAGGAGATATTAAACAATCTATATATGGTTTTAGAAATGCTAATCCAAGTATATTTAAAAATAAATATGATAATTATAAAAATAATTTTGGTGGTATGAAGATTGATTTAATAAAGAATTTTAGATCTAGAAGTAATGTTTTAAGTGGTATTAATACTATTTTTGATATTGTTATGGATAATGAAATAGGTGGAGCAGATTATAAAAATGGTCATGAAATGGTATTTGGTAATAGTACTTATACTGATAATATAAATGAACTTCAAAGTTATGAAACAGATATTATTAGTTATAATAATATTTTAGATAAATTTAATAATGAAGAAGTAGAAGCCTTTATAATAGCAGATGATATTAAAAATAAAATTAAAAGTGAATATAAAGTCATTGATAAAGAAAGTGGAGTTCTTAGAAATATTTCTTATAGTGATTTTTGTATTATTATGGATAGAGGTAGCAATTTTGGATTATACAAAAAGATTTTTGAATATTTAGGTATACCTTTAGTTATATATGAAGATAAAACTTTAAATCAAGATAATGAATTATTAATTATAAGTAATATTATTAATTTAATAATTAAGATATATGATAATGAATTTGATAAAAGTTTTAAATATTCTTTTATGAGTGTTCTTAGAAGTTATCTTTTTAATTATGATGATAATAGAATATTTAATATTATAAAAAATAATGATTATAAGAATAATGAACTTTATCTATTGTGTTTGAATATTAGTAAAGATTTACAAATACTTTCTAATTCTTTATTAGTTTTAAGAATTATAAAAGACTTTAAAATATATGAAATGAGTATTACTACTGGGGGAGTAGATAATGTTATTAGGATTTGTGATAATATTGTAAATATTTCAAATAATTTAAGTTTAATGGGATATTCAGTTAAAGATTTTAGAGATTATTTAGATAAGATAGCAAATAGTAAATATGAAATTAAATATAAAGAAGATGTAAATAATACTAATGGAGTTAAAATAATGAATGTTCATAAATCTAAGGGACTTGAGTTTCCAGTATGTTATTTTTCTGGTCTTTATAAGAAGTTTAATGATAGTGATATTAAGAATAAATTTTTGGTTAGTAAAGATTTAGGAATAATTACTCCATATTTTAAAGAGGGAGTTTTAGAAACTGTTTTAAAGGATATTTATAAATATGAATATAAAATAAATGATATATCTGAAAAAATTAGACTTTTTTATGTTGCTCTTACTAGAAGTAAAGAAAAAATTATTTTAGTATGTCCTTATAGAGATATAGATAATTATAATATGGATAAGAGAAAGTATCAGTCTTTTTTGGATATTTTGGAGTCTGTTAAAAATAAATTTAAAGATAATACTTATGAAGTTAATTTAAATAAATTAAACATTAGTAAAGATTATTTATTTAATAAGATTAATTTTAATAATAATTTGGATAATAAGTATGGTAAGATTAATAGAAATGTAAATGTTATTAATTATGAGTTTGAAGAAGATAAAAAAGCTTCAAAAGTTATTAGTAAATTACTTAGTAAAGATGATAATAAAAAGCTAGAGTATGGTACAAATATACATGAAATGCTTAGAATGAGTGATTTTTTAAATAGTGATAATAGTATTATAAATAATATATGTAAAATACTTAATATTAATAGTGAATGTAAGTTGTATAAAGAACATGAATTTATATATTATAAAGATAATATAAAATATCATGGTATTATTGATTTAATAATTGTAAGTGATAAAGAAGTTAAAATTGTTGATTATAAATTAAAAGATACTACAGATGATAATTATAAAAAACAAGTTAAGATATATTATGATTATTTAGAAAGTTTAGGTTTTAAAAATATTAAAATGTATTTGTATAGCATTATTTTAAATGAATTAAAAGAAATTAATAATTCATAAAAAAAGGATTGAAAAATCAATCTTTTTTTAATAAGTCTATTCCAACTTCATTTATAGGTCCTGCTCCGATAGTTATAACTAAATCGTTTTCTTCTAAATTATTTTTTAGAAAATCCACAATTTTTTTAAATGAATCAATATAATAAACATTTTTATTATGAGGTTTAATTAAATCACATAGGTCAGTTTCTTTAACACCCCAGATATTTGTTTCTCTTGCAGGGTATATTGGTGCAATTATAATATTGTCAAAATCCTTTAAAACATTTGCAAAATCATTTAAGTGTTCAATTGTTCTTGAATATGTATGAGATTGAAATATAGCCCAATTTTTATGACATTTTATGCTTTTTGCTGAATCTAATGTTGATTTTATTTCGGTTGGATGATGAGCATAATCATCATATACTAAAATATTTTCTTTGTATGTTCCAATAAATTCAAATCTTCTTTCTACACCTTTATAACTTTCAATTCCTGCTTTTATATCCTTTTTATTAAGTCCACTGTCTATGCAGATTAGTGTTGTTGCTAAAGCATTATAAATATTATGAATACCTAATACATTTAATTTAATATTTAAAAATAATTCGTTATTATAAAAAATATCAAAAGAGTATTTATTAAAGTCATCTTTAATTATGTTTTTTGCAGTACACATAGCGTCATTATTTATTCCGTATGTTAATATTTTCAAATCATTTCTTAGATTTAATTTTTTTATATTTTCATCGTCATTATTTATGATAAGTGAACCATTTTGTGGAAGACGATTAACATATTTATTATAAGAATTTATTACTCCTTCCATGTTTTTAAAATAATCTAAGTGATCATCATCAATATTAAGTATTACTTCTTTGGTAGGAAAAAAGTGTAGGAAACTATCTTTGTATTCACAAGCTTCCATGATGAAATAATCTTTACTACCGATTTTATAATTGGCATTTATTATTGGTAAGTATGCACCGATTTGAATAGTTGGGTTCTTTTTAGCATTTATAAAACATGTACTAATCATACCTGTCGTAGTACTTTTTCCATGTGTACCAGAAATGCAGATAACATTTTTATAATTTTTTGTTAAAAGTCCTAAAAAAACACTTCTTTCATATATTTCTTTATTTAATTTTTTTGCTTCTTTAAGTTCTTCATTGGCTTCGTTTATTGCTTGAGTATAGATTACTATATCGGCATCTTTAATAAGATCTTTATTTTCTCCAATAATGATATTTGCCCCTTTTTCTTGAAGAGTTGTAATGGCTTTGTTTTTTGCAATATCACTACCTGAAATTATAGCACCATTATCTAAAAGTATTTCTGCTATACCACTCATTGATATGCCTCCAATGCCTATTAAATGAATTTTTTTGTTTTTGTACATATATATCACCCTTAGTAATTATATTATAATATTTTTAATTTTATATAGCAACTAAATATGAATTGTTCGCTTTACAAAAGATTGATTGTAAAACGAACAAAAAAAGTTTTTCTGCTTAGGTTAAAATGCAATCTTAGGTACTATCGAGGTTTTATGTTTTTTTTTATATTTTTTTATATTTTTTTTGAATTATGTCTTTACATTTTTTAAAAAAATATAAAAAAAAACATTGAATATAATAAATTAATTTTTTATAATGAAGGAGAGTTAGGAAGGTTATGTTGTAAGATGAAAGACGAAGTTTTAAACGATTTAGTAGTTGTAAAAAGAAGTGGTCAGAGGGTTCCTTTTAATGGCACTAAAGTTGCAATTGCTATTAAAAAGGGATTTGATTCAGTGTATGGAGATGCATATGATGAGAAAGATGCCAATAAGGTATATGAAAAAGTTTTAAGTATTATTGAAAAAGAATACAAGGATAGAAAAACTATTGGTGTTGAAGAAATACAAGATATTATAGAAAGAGTTTTAAAAGATAAAGATGAAATTGTATATAATTCTTTTTCAGATTATCGTGAGAGAAGAGCAGCATCAAGGGAAGCATTTGTTGTTAAACAACAACATAAATTTGTAAAAGCTATTGAATCTTTAGGGTTAAAGAGTGCTAAAGAAGAGAATACTAAAAGAGAAAATGCTAATGTTGATGGGGATGGCCCAATGGGTACAATGCTTCATTTTGGAAGTACAATATCTAAAGAATTTGCTAAAGCATATTTAATGGATGCAAAGTATTCTAGAGCTCATGATGAAGGTGCTATTCATGTTCATGATTTAGATTTTTTACCAATGGGTACTACTACATGTAATCAAATTGATTTAGATAAATTATTTAAAAATGGATTTTCTACTGGTCATGGTTATTTGAGATGTCCAAATGATATTATGAGTTATGCTGCTTTGGCTGCAATTGCTATTCAAGCTAATCAAAATGATCAACATGGTGGTCAAAGTATTCCAATGTTTGATTATTATATGGCTCCAGGAGTAATGAAAACATTTAAAAAACAATTTAAACAAACTTTGTATGATTTTTTAGATTTAGATGGTTTTTTAGGAGAATTAAATTTTGAGAAAATAGTTGAAAAAATAAATGATTTAAGTAGTATTTCATTTGATGTTACAAGTTTGTTTAAAGAATATATAACTAGTGAAAGATTAGAAGAAATTTTTACTAAATCATATAATAAGGCTTTAGCTAAGACTGATAGAATTACTTATCAAGCAATGGAAGCATTTATTCACAATTTAAATACAATGCATAGTCGTGCTGGAGCACAAGTGCCATTTTCTTCAGTTAATTTTGGTACTGATATAAGTCCGGAAGGAAGAATGGTTATTAAGAATTTCTTACTTGCAACTGATGCTGGACTTGGTAATGGAGAAACTCCAATATTTCCAATATCTATTTTTAAAGTAAAAGAAGGAGTAAGTTATAATGAGGGAGATCCTAATTATGATTTATTCAAACTTGCTTGTAAAGTATCTGCTAAAAGATTGTTCCCTAATTTTTCATTCTTAGATTCTTCATTTAATAAGCCATATTTGAAAGATGGAGATCCAAGATGTGAAGTAGGATATATGGGTTGTAGAACAAGAGTTATTGGTAATGTTTGTGATAGAGATAAAGAGATTACTCCAGGAAGAGGAAATTTATCATTTACTACTATTAATTTACCTAGACTTGGTATTAAACATGGTATTGCACTTCATGAAAGAGATAAAGCTGATATGAAAGGCTTTTATGAAGAACTTGATGAAATGCTTGATTTGGTAAAAGGACAATTATTACAGAGATTTGATATTCAATGTAGTAAAAGTGTTAATAATTTTAAATTCTTACTTGGTAGTCATGTTTGGCTTGATTCTGAAAAATTAGAACCTGGTCAAAAGATTAGAAAAGTATTAAAACATGGAACATTATCTATTGGATTTATTGGACTTGCTGAGTGTTTAAAAGCTTTAATTGGAGAACATCAAGGTGAAAGTGAAGAAGCACAAAAATTAGGTCTTGAAATTATTGGGCATATGAGAGATAAGTGTGATGAATATAGTGAAGAAATGAAACTTAACTTTACTTGTCTTGCTACTCCTGCTGAGGGATTAAGTGGTAGATTTGTAGGAATTGATAGAGCTATATATGGAAAGATAAAAGGTATTACAGATAGAGAATATTATACAAATTCATTCCATGTACCAGTATATTATAAAACTAGTATTCAACATAAATTAGAAGTTGAAGGAAAATATCATAAACTTACTAATGCTGGTCATATTTCATATATTGAAATTGATGGTGATACTGCAAATAACGTAGCAGCTTTTGAAAAAATTATACGTATAATGCATGATTCTGATATTGGATATGGTGCAATAAATCATCCAGTTGATAGAGATCCAGTTTGTGGATATGTTGGAGTTATTGATGATGTTTGTCCTAGATGTGGAAGACATGATTTTGAGGGTGTTCCGGTTGAAGTATTAAAAGGTTTACATTGTGATTGTTAATAATAATGGAGGAGGAGTATTATGGAAACAACAAAAAAAACAAAAACTGTAGGAGAGGGAGTAGGATTCGAACATATTAGAAGAATTACTGGTTATTTAGTAGGTACTACAGATAGATTTAATAACGCAAAAAGATGTGAAGAAAAAGATAGAGTAAAACATACTGGGGTAAAATAAAATGACTATTAGACTAGCAGCTCCACTACAAAGTGATAGTGTAGTTGATGGTTTTGGTATTAGGACAGTTATATGGACACAAGGTTGTTCTCATAATTGTCCTTTTTGTCAAAATCCACAAACTCACTCATTTACTGATGGAATAGATTATGAAGTAGATGATATTTTGGAAGAGTTAAATAATTTAGAGAATCAAGATGGTATTACTTTTTCTGGAGGAGATCCTATGTTTCAAGTAGAACCTGTTTTAGAAATTGCTAAATATGCAAAAAGTATTGGACTTTCTGTTTGGTGTTATACTGGTTTTACTTATGAAAAAATATTAGAAATGGGTAAAGATAATAAGAAATATTTAGAATTACTTAATTATTTAGATGTTTTAGTTGATGGAAAGTTTGAGATTGCTAAAAGAGATATTAAACTTTTATTTAGAGGATCTTCTAATCAAAGAGTTATAGATATACCAAAAACCCTTGAAAAAAATGAAATAGTTCTTATACCAGAGTGTGATGGAATATATGAAGAATTTAAAGTAAGTAGAGAAAATATGTACATTTAGTGCATTTTTTTCTTTTGCTTAAATCGTGTTTAATTGATTTTTAAGTATTAAGAGTTATATAATTAAGTAGAAAGGAATTATGAAAATGATAGAAAATAAGAAAATATTAGTGTTAGGACTTGCTAAGAGTGGAATGAGTGCTATAAGACTTTTATATAAAAATAATGAGATTATTGCTACTGATAAAAAAGAACAAAGTAGTGAAGTATTAGATGAACTTAATAAAATGAATGTAACATTTATAAAAAGTGAAACTGGGGAAGAAATTTTAGATAATACTTTTCAATTAGTTATAAAAAATCCTGGTATTGAACCATTTCAACCTACAGTAAAAAAAGCTAATAGTTTAAATATTAAAGTTATTAATGAAATGGAGGTTGCATATAAGTATTTACCTAAAGATGTAAAAATTATTGGTATTACTGGTTCAAATGGTAAGACAACAACAACTACTATGATTTATGATTTACTTAAATTACATGGTAAAAAAGTATATCTAGGTGGTAATATTGGTTTTCCTCTTTGTAGTTTAATAGGAAAAGTTGAAAGTGATAGTATTTTAGTTTTAGAAATATCCGATCATCAATTATATAATTTAGATGAATTTAAAACTGATATAAGTATACTTACTAATTTGTGTCCTACTCATTTGGATTTTCATGGTAATTATGAAAATTATATAAATACAAAAAAGAAAATATTTAATCACCATACTAGTAGTGATTTAGCAATTATAAATTATGGTAATAAAGATTCATTAAAAATTACTGAAGATATAAAAAGTAGGAAGAAATATTTTTGCAATAATGTAAATTATTATAATAGTGAAGGAATATTTATTAATAGTGAACTTATTATTAAATTAGAAAATATTTTAATAAAAGGAAATCATAATTATGAAAATATACTTGCTAGTTTAGTGCTTTTAGATGAATTTGGAATAAATAAAGATATTGTTAAAGATTATTTTAATAATTTTAAGGGGGTTGAACACAGACTTGAAGTTGTGCCTTCTAAAAGAAAAATAAGTTTTTATAATGATAGTAAAGCTACTAATCCAACATCTACTTTAATTGCACTTAAAACTATGGATAAACCTACTCATTTAATTTTAGGTGGAATGGAAAGAAAACAAGATTTTAATGAACTTAATGATGGGATAAATATAGTTAAATGTATATATGCAATTGGAGAATGTGAAGATAGAGTTGTAGAGTATGCAAAAAGTAGAAATATTTTATGTTATAAGTGTGATACTCTTTTAAATGCTATTTTAAAAATAAAAGAAAATGTGAAAGATAATGAAACTGTTTTACTTTCTTGTGCTAGTGCTTCTTGGGATCAATATGATAAATTTGAAACTAGAGGAGAAGAATTTAAAAATGCAGTTGAAAAATATTTTAATTAAAGATATAATTGTAATAGTAGAGTAAAGTAAAAGGGGCTCGATAAAATGAATAATAATGATTTAAATGGAAATGTATTAGGTAGTACTACTTTAGGCGATACGACTAATATGAATAATAATACATTAAATAATACTAGTAGTGGTGTTGAAAATTTAGGTAGTGTAGAGTCTTTAGAACAAGTAAATAATAATACTAATTTTAATACTATGCAACCTAATCAAATGCAAAGTAATCAAGTACAAAATAATCAAGTGCAACCTAATCAAAATTTAAATAATGTAAATAATACTATTAATCCTGGAGTATCTACTTCTAATGTTATGCCTGAGGCTGCTTATACTAATCCTCAGAATATAACACCTACACCAATGCCTGGTTTTGAAAGTAGTAGTGTTATTGGTACAACGCCACCTATGCAAAATGAAAATAGAAATGCAAATGTATCAAAAGAACCTAAGAAAAAAGGTAGTAAAGCGTTATTTATAATAATAGTTGTAGTGCTTTTATGTGGAGTTGGTTTAGGTACTTATTATGTATTAAATTATACTGATTTACTTAATAAGAAACCTACTGTAACAATAGAAGTTAAAGATTTAAGTTTAAATGTTGGAGATAAGTTTCCTTCAATAGATGAAGTTGCTACAATTACTGGTACTGATGTTTCAAATTGTAATGTAATATCAACTGATGTAAATACAAATAAAGAAGGAGAGTATTCATATTCAGTTCATTGTGGAGAAGTTATGAAAACTGGTAAAGTAACAGTAGTAGATAATACAACAATAGAACTTAATACTAAGACTGTTTATAAAATTAAAAATGGAACTGTGAATGCTAAAGATTTTGTTAACAATTATGATTCAAAATTAACTTATAGTTTCGTTTCTGAAGATAGTGTAAAAGCAAATTTGCAAAATGTTGGAACTTATAAAGTTTCAATAAAAGCAACATCATCATCTGGTAAAGAATCAGTTAGTGAGGCTACTTTAGTTGTTTTAGAATATGAAATAAAAGGTTATGTTAAATGTGCTACTAATGAACAAGCTGTTACTGGAACAAGTGCTAATTCAGTTATAAGCTATAATTTTGCAATTGCTAATGATGGAGCAAATGGTTATGGTAAGATTGCTAATGTATCTTATACATTTAAATTTACTGATGAAACTGAGTATGATGAAGTTTTAAGTAAAGCTAATAATGGAGAGTTAACATTTAATGATATAACTGGAAGTTATACAGCTGATAAAAATAGTTTAACAATTGTTATTACTAAAGAAAGAACTAATGAAGAAGCTACTTCTGAAATTGGTGAAGAAAATATATCTAAGTATTCTACAATTAAAAATTATTATGAAAATACTAAAGGATATAAATGTTCTTTTGAAAAGATTAGTTAATAATTAATTAGAGATAAACAAGGTTGTTTTGAAAATAATCTTGTTTTTTTATGAAAAAAACCTCTTAATTAAGGTCTTTTAAGTAATTAGCAAGTTCTTTATATCCGTCAGTATTCCAAACTTTACATCTTTCTTTATCAGGGTAATTGCCCATTGTTTTATCATAGCCATCAGGTATAAAAATGAAATCCCAACTCCAACCATAAGTTCCAGATTTTTCTTTTGCTATTTTACCTTTAGTTACTGATTTAAAAGCAATTGGATCTTTTCCATATTCACAATAGGCAAATGCTTCAATAAAACAAGCATTTCTATTTTCTATTCCTTCAAGAAGTTTTAAGATTCCATCTTCTTTAAGTGTGTCATCAACATAATGTGTATAAGGTCCAGGAAAACCATTTAGGGCTTCTATAAATAATCCTGTGTCATTTTTTAATACATTACATTTTAATTTATCACTTGCTTCTTTTGCAGAATGTATTGCAATTTCTTCGACAGTGTCAGCTTGAATTTCAGTTGTTTCCATTTTTATATTGTCAACTATAAATCCTAAAGGTTCTAATATGTTTTTTGCACTCATTATTTTAGACCAATTACCAGTTACATAAGTTATTTTTTTCATATTTATAAATTCTCCTTTTGATTATTATAACACATGAAATAGTAATTATTAATTTCTTTTAATCCTTATTTTTATGAAATAATCTTGTTTTTTTTATGGTTTTATTTTAAAATTATTCATGTGAATTGCGAGGGGAATTTTATGGTATATTTAGATTATTCTGCTACAACACCAGTTAATAAAGAAGTTTTGGAAACTTTTAATAAATGTTGTTTAGATTTTTTAGGTAATTCAAATTCTTTACATAAATTGGGAGTTAGATGTAATAAACTTATAAATGAAGCAACTTTTCAAATAGCTAGTTTGTTTAATGTCTTACCTAGTGAGATTATATATACTAGTGGTTCAACAGAATCTAATAATACTGCTTTAATCGGGGTGGCTTTAAGAAACAAAAATAAAGGAAATAAAATAATAACTACTAAGTATGAGCATTCATCTGTTATTGAATCATTAAATTATTTAAAAACTTTAGGTTTTGTAATTGAATATGTAAAAACTGATTTATTTGGAAGAGTTGATTTAAATAATTTAAAAGAAATTCTTGATGATAATACTATTATAGTTACAATTAACTGTGTTAATAGTGAAATTGGTATTAGACAACCCATTGAAGAGATTGCAGATATTATAAAAAAGAATAGTAATGCTTATTTTCATACTGATTTAACTCAGGCTGTTGGTAAATGTAAATTTGATTTAAAAAATGTTGATTTAGCAAGTTTTTCTGCACATAAATTTTTTGGATTAAAAGGTATTGGAGTTTTAATAAAAAAAGAAAATGTGCATATGAATAAGTTGATACATGGTGGAAAAAGTACTACTATTTATAGAAGTGGAACTCCTGCACATCCTTTAATAGCATCACTTGCAAAATCTGTTAGAATGGCTTTAGAAGATTTAGAAAATAAAATTAATTATGTAAGTGAATTAAATGTATATTTAACACAAGAATTAAATAAAATATCTGGTGTTCATGTAAATAGTAATATTTATTCAATTCCTTATATTTTAAATTTTAGTATAAAAGGAATAAAAGCAGAAACAATGTTACATGCTCTTGAAGAAAAGGATATTTATGTATCTACTAAATCTGCTTGTAGTGATGAAGATGCAATCAGTGAAGCTGTTTATGATTTAACTAAAGATTTAGATTTGGCAAAGTCATCAATAAGAATTAGTTTATCACATTTAACTACTAAGGAAGAATTAAATTATTTTGTAGATAGTTTTAAAGATTGTTTAAATAAATTATTATTGAAGTAAAAAAGATATCTCATTTTGATATGAAATATCTTTTTTTTACTATGCTGTTGGTCCTGTAGGTCCCGTTGGTCCGGTTGGTCCGGTTGGCCCAGTTGGTCCTGTGGCTCCGGTTTCACCTTGAATACCTTGTAATCCTTGAGGTCCTGTTGGTCCCGTAGGCCCTGTTTCACCTTGAACACCTTGGATACCTTGTAGTCCTTGAACTCCTGTAGCACCAGTTGGCCCAGTAGGTCCAGTTGGTCCTGTGGCTCCGGTTTCACCTTGGATACCTTGTAATCCTTGAACTCCTGTAGCACCAGTTGGCCCAGTAGGTCCAGTTGGTCCTGTAGCTCCGGTTTCACCTTGAACACCTTGGATACCTTGTAGTCCTTGAACTCCTGTAGCACCAGTTGGTCCAGTCGGTCCAGTTGCACCAGTCGGTCCAGTCGGTCCAGTAATTCCTTGAGGTCCAGTAATTCCTTGAGGTCCAGTTGGTCCTGTAACACCTTGAATACCTTGAACACCTTGTAATCCTTGGACACCTTGTGGCCCAGTAGCACCATTTGCTCCAGTAGCACCAGTAGGTCCTTGAGGTATTACTAAATTTAAGATAAAGTTTGGTGATTGGCCTGTGATTGATGCAGATGCTTGAGAACCTGGAGCTCCCGTTGTAACTGTTCCAATTTGAAAAGTTGCATTGATTGGAGTACCTGTTTGTCCTAAACAACAACAACCAGATGTAGGTCTATAATTTTTGTTAAAATTATTTACTATACATCTAGCTTTATCAACATTATTCATTAATTTCCTCCTAATATAGGATATGAAAATTGTGAAAAAAATAAATTATAAATAACTAATTTATAGTGCTTTTCATAAAATATTTTAGGTGATTATATAAAAATGAGAAAAGTGTGTGTATATGCGATATGTAAAAACGAGGAGAAATTTGTAAAAAGATGGTATGAGTCTATGAAAGAAGCAGATAAAATAATAGTTTTAGATACTGGATCAAGTGATAATACAGTTAATTTATTAAAAGAGTGTGGAGTAGATGTTTTTGTTAAAAAAATTGATCCTTGGAGATTTGATGTTGCTAGAAATGAATCATTAAAGTTAGTTCCAGAAGATTATGAGATATGTGTGTGTACTGATTTAGATGAAGTGTTTTTAAAAGGATGGAAAGATAAATTATTAAGTTCTTGGAAAGATGATACTACTAGAGCAAGATATTTATATAATTGGAGTATAAAAAAAGATGGTACTGTTGGAACAAGTTTTTATTTAAATAAGATTCATAGAAGAGATGCTTATTATTGGACACATCCTGTTCATGAAGTTTTGACTTCTAAAGTGAAAGAAAATGAAATACTTATTCCTGAAATAGTATTGAATCATTATCCAGATGTATCTAAATCTCGAAGTAATTATTTGCCTCTTTTAGAACTTAGTGTAAAAGAAGATCCTAAAGATGATAGAAATATGCATTATTTAGGAAGAGAATATATGTATTATGGGAAGTATGAAGATGCAATTAGAACTTTAAAGAAACATAAAAGATTAAAAAGCGCAACTTGGAAAGATGAAAGATGTGCTTCAGATAGATTTATAGCTAGATGTTATAATGCATTAGGTAATAAAAAAATGGCTGTTAAGTGGTATAAAAAAGCAATTTTAGAAGCTCCTTATTTAAGAGAGAGTTATATTGAACTTGCATATTTAGAATATGAGAGGGAAAAATATATGGAGGCATATGTTTTATTAAAAAGAGCATTTGAAATTAATAATAAAAGTATAAGTTATATTAATGAAGAATTTGCTTGGAATTATTTTCCTTATGATCTTATGTCTATTTGTGCTTTTAATTTGAAATTATATAATGAGTCTTATGAAAATGCATTAAAAGCTTTTGAAAAAAATAAAGAAGATCTTAGATTAAAAGTTAATTTAGAATTGATAAAAAAATATATACAATAGTTATTTTATATGATAGAATATAGCCAAAAAAAGGAATGGTTATGAAGAATGTACTAGTATATGGCGATTCTAATACATGGGGAGATTTACCCTGTTATAGTAGTAGAATTGCTTTAAAGAAAAGATGGACTTATAAGTTAGAAAAGAAACTTAAAAGAAAATGGAATTTGTATGTTGATGCTTTACCTGGTAGACTTGTAGGTGAAGGATGTGAAGAAGAAAAATTTAAATGGGGAAAAATTGTTTTTGAATCGGTTATGCGTGTAAATGGCCCATTTGATATTGTAATAATATTTTTAGGTACTAATGATTTGATGCCTAAATGGAAAAAGAAAAGTAAAGATATTATTAATGATTTAAAATGGTATAGTGAAGTATTTGATAATTATTATTTAAATGATGATAGATGTAAGAAATATTTAAATAATAAAAAGCCAATGGTGTTATATATATTACCCCCTAAAATGTATTTGAGTGAGTGTACTAAAAAAGAAAATGAAATAATTGAGAAAAAAAGAAAAGATATAATAGAATATTTTAGTAAAAGTAATTATAATGTAGTTATAAATGATGAAGTTAGTGTGGTAGAAGATGGAATACATTTAAGTGAAATTGGTAATGAAGAAGTATATAAAAAAGTATATGATTATATAAATGTGAATAAATTGTTTTAGAGTAATAGGAGATTTTAATGAGAATAGCAATTAATAACGAAGGAAAAGTTTTTCATTTAAGTAATAATAAAATAGAAAAGTTAGATAATAGTATAATTGAAAGTAATATAAAGCTTTCACTTATTGATAAGTGTTTAAAACCAAGAAGTATGATTATGGTTAATAAAAAAACAAATGATATTATTTTTGAAACATCTGAGATTTATCCACAACATTTTTATCCTTTAACTATTTTAGATTATGCAAATGCAATAAAAAGATCAATGAAAAGTGATATAGATAATTTACCGATATTATCTATTAGTACTAAAGATTATCCATTTTGTGATTTTAGATGTAGAGAATGTTTAGCAGATCCTACTAGAATGTGGGCTATTAAAAATATAGATAAATGTGTTTTGGGATTAGAAGAATATAAAAAAATATTAAAAGAAATATCTAGATATTCTAAAAAAAGAGGATGTAATTCTGTAAGACTTGAAATATGTGGTGAAGGTAATCCAGACATGTATATTCATAGAAAAGAAATAATTAAATATGCTAAAGAAGAATGTAATATGGGAATAGTATATATTTCTACTGGAAGCAAGTTAGATGAAGAAGCAATGGAAACATTATGTAAATATGCATCTTATATAAGGATTAGTTTACCTGGTATTTCAGATGAGGCTTATACTTATTATAGTAATCAACTTAAAAATGATTTTACTTTTTCTGATTCTATGAAGTTATTAAAAAAATTATGTGAACTTAGAAAAAAATATAATAGAGAAAATGAACTTATGATAGGAGTTAGAACTTGTATTAGACAAAAGAACGAAGGACATTATTTAGAACTTTCTAAAATACTTGGAGATATGGGTGTAGATAGTTTTCAAATGGTTAAAGTACTTACTGATGAAATTGAAGATAAGAAAGATATTGAACTTAGTGAAAGAACTCAAAATGATTTAATTATGCTTACAAAGAAATATAAATCTTTAGGACTTAAACATATTCAAACTCCTAAGTTATTAGATAAACTTTATATTAATAGAGAGTTTATTAAAAATAGAAAACCTACTAAATGTTTTTCTTCACTTGTTAGTCCAATTTTGTATGGTAATAGTTTAATTGTATGTATACATTGGGATAAAATAAGAGATAAAGAGAATGCTTATTATGGAAAACTTACTGGTAAAAGAGGAGAACTTGAGAAGATTATGCAAGGAGAGAGAGCTAAAAGTATAAGATCAAATTATCCTTTAAAATGTCATGATTGTTGTGCTTTGAATGATAATTTAATGTTAGAAGTTATAAGAAGTAATTTAGCATTATTTAATGATATTGATATAGTAGATTTTATGTTAGTTTATTAATGTAGTATAGGGGGTAATATATGGAAAAGTTAGTTTCTAAAAATTTTTTGGGACAGGATATGGAATTTTATGGTTGTAAGAGTTGTGCAATTTCTAATCATGAAATAACTAATATTATTGGAGATTATATTTATGATGATGGTTTTGTTAATGTTATTGCAGATCCAGAGGTTCCGATTAAGGGGTTTTTAGTTGTGGGTATTAAACCTCATGTTGCTAAACTTACAGAACTTAGTAAAGATGAAAGAAGTCATATTTTTGAAATTGTTAATAAAATAGAAGTATGTATGAGTAGCCTTGGAGAAGATAGTGTATTAAAGTTTGAAGATGGTTATGGTAGTCATTGGAGACAATGGATTTTACCTGCTAATTATGAGTATTATTATAATCCACAAATATATGAAAGTGATGAAAAATCTAAAAGTAAAGGTAGTCTTTATTATAGTAGATTTTGTTCACTACTTTTGAAATTGTTTATTGATAGTTGTAAAAGTAAAGAAGAACTAGATTTTATAAAAGATGCGATTATAGTAAATTCTAGTATTGAAGATATAATTGTTGTTTTAAGAGATGTTTTGGGTGATAGATTAGATGATATATTAAAACAGTTAAAAGAATATAACTGGAATTTTGGAAGAGGAAAGAATTTAAAAAATATCACTAATTATGCAAAAATGTTTACAAGTGATGATGAGAAAGAAGAAGTAGTAGATTTTGCTAGAAAGATGAAAAAGAAATATGATGAACTATATTAAAAAAGAAGTAAACGAAGTAAAAAAACAAGCAGTAAGTAATAATTTAAGTGAACTTGAAGTGGTTAAATTATTATGTTTAAAGATATCTAAATATTTTTATAGAGATGAAACTTTCTTTTTATATAAAGAAAATTTAAAGAGTAGGAGTAGTATTTATAATAGAGAAAATATAGATGACTGTAGTGTTACTTGTAATTCTTTATGTAAGTTTTTAAAAGACTTATTGCAAAATGAATTTAGTATTGATTCAGAAGTTGTTACTATGTATACTGATATGTATGCTCATATGGATTTAATGATAAAGTGTAGAGATGGAAAGAAGTATATTATAAATCCTTTAATGGATTTAATTAACTTTAAAACTAATAGGAAGTCTCAATATTTTGGAACATATTATTACTATAGTGAGTTTAAAGAATTTATCCAAGATATTAGTTATTTGAGTGAAAAAGAAATTAGTTTAATTGATAAACATATTGGATTTAATTATAAGAGTGATGTAGATGAAAATATGGATTTAAATAAAGAAAATATTTTAAAAGTAATTACTCATATTTTAAATAATAGTGAAAATTTAAATGGGTTTGTTGATTTTTTAGTATATGCTAATTTAGAATTTAAAATTGCTTTTGGGAAAAATATTTTTATAGATGATTTTTATTTAGAAGATGAAGAAGATTTATTTAGGGATTATAAATTATTTAGAAGTAATGGTAAACAAAGAGGACTTTCAGTTAAATTTAATGATACAGTTTATATATTTACAGTAGGTAATAAATGTATTAAAGAAATTAGTTTAGAAGAGTGGAATAATACTTTAGATAAAAGAAATGTTATTGTTAATGAATATATTGCTATGGAAAACATATCTAAATTAAAGTCTTTTGGAATAAATAGAAATATTATACATAATAAAGAATTTTTAAAAATTTTTAAAAAATATGAAGATATGGCTTTAGATAATGGAGATAATATATTAGATTTTATTAGTTATACTAATACTTCTATAAGAATTACTTATAATTGTGATTTAACTTTTTATATTAAAGATAATGAACTTGTTTATATAGATGGTAATACTAAGAAGAAAACTACTGTTAGTTATGTAGAAGAGAATGTATCACAAAAAAGAAGTGAGTTAGTAGAAAGTGATACTTATAATAAAGAAGAAGAATTTTTAAGAAGAACTGATATTTTGGGAATATTTGACATGGATGTAACAGATAGTTCTGTAATTCCTTATTTAACAGAATTTAAAGATAGATTTTTATCTAGAAATTATCAAGAATATTATGTATTTTATAGTAAAGAAGATTTAATAAGAAGAAGAGAAAAGTTAGTAAATTTACTATTAAAGGGAAGTAATTTAAGTATAAGTGAAAAATATGTTATTTTAGATAATATATTAAATATATCTGCTAGATTATATTATTTATCTATAGTATCATCAATAAAGGTTCGAGATGAGAAAATAGTTAGAGATACTTATAGTACTTTTGTAAGTGATATTACGAATTATATTAATTTTATTGAAGGGTTAGATTTTGATTTTAATTTTGGTAGTTTTAGAGATTTTGGGGGATTAACATCTAGTCAAGAGAGTATGTTATTAGAAAAAAAGAGTCAAATTGAACTTGATAATAAAATACATTTATTTAATTACTTAAAAGGATTAAATAATGTTATTGATGAAAGTGCTTTAAAAAATTATGCATTTGTTACACCAGGGTTTGGTTCACTTTATATAGGGCCATTTTTAACTGCTATGTATGGAAGTTCTTGTACAAATATTTTATATAGTCAGTATAAGAAAACTGGTATAGAAGAAATTGATACAAGGAGTTCTTCAGAACTTTTAGTAGCAGATCCAACTTTATTAAATGGTAAAAAGATTATTTTAATTGATGATAATATGGGAACTGGTTTAACTTTAAAAAATATTAGAAGTTTATTAGATAAAGAGAATCATCATGTTGTTCTAAGTGGGGCTTATCAATATACTTTTGATAGATTACAAGAGTTCTTTATTAAAAGTAGAGATCAAGAAGTATTTGATCCTACTAGTGTTGATCTTTTAAGTCCTTTTAATTATCCAAGACATCAAATAAATGAAACTGCTAAAGAAAAATTAGGTGTATCAGGAGAAGAATATGTTAATTATTTAAGAAAGTTTGGATATCATGGAGATAAAATACCTGATTATGATAGATTAATTAAAGATGCAGAGTTTTATCATGAAAGATTTAGAGGAATTGAGATTTTTAAAGATGATGAATTAAAGGATACTAGTAAAGAGTTAATTAGAAAGTTATTATTTAATGGGAGGAAGAAATGAGTAAGTATAAAAAGGAATTGCTAGAATATAGAGAATTTAAGAAGAATTTTAAATATGATTTATTAGAAGTTATTGAAAAAGATGGAAATAGTTATTTAGATGGTGAACTTATAAAAAATAGTAATGGAATGATTGGTGAGGGTAATAAGTGGATTAACGTAGGTTATTCTTTAAAAGGTAAGTTTCCTAAGTTATTATCAAATTTATTTCCTTATAAATTTAAGTTTAGAGGTTATACTTTAAATTCTATAGAATGTTTTTTTCAAGGTATAAAGTTTAAATCAAAAAAGATGCAAAAGAAAATATTTAAGTATAGTGGTAAAGAAGCTTTAGTACTTGGAGAAACAACTGATTATGATTGGAAAGAATCTGGTTATATTTATTTTATGGGTAAAAAGATTTTAAGAGATTCAAAAGAATATGATGATATTATTGATGAGTTATATATAAGTGCGATTCAAAATGAATTTTATAGAGAAGCTTTAAAAAATTGTAAATTACCTATTGTACATATTATAGGAGAAAGTAATAAGGAAGATACAACTTTTACTAGATATGAATTTGAATATATGTTGAATTCTTTAAGAAGTTTTTTAAATAAAAAGTAGTTGTTTTATATTTTAAAATAGTGTACAATTAATAGTAGAAGAAAAGTAGGGATTTACTATGAAAGATAAAAGAGTATTGGCTTTAACTATAATTGCTGTTTTAGTTATTGTAACTTTAATTATTAGTTCTTCTTTTGCATTTTTTGCTTTAAAGAAGAGTAGTACCCAAACAGGAAGTGGTGCAACAATTACTGCAGAAGATCCTGGAACAGTTACTATTTCTAAAAGCAGTGATATTAAATTAAATTTAACTAATGCATTAATGGAAGATAAAGGTAGTGATGTTACTTATTATGGTTCTACTAGTGGTACACCTTCTACTAGTGCTACGAATGTATCTATTGCAACAGTATCTTCAGTATCTGGAGTTACTAAAAATTGTAGTTATACTTTATCTTTAAGTAGTACTGGAGACTTTTTAACTGCGTATAAAGGTATGTCAAATACTCAAGCTGGTGACTTTGTTTTAACAGTTGGAGGACAAAGTTATGATTTTAAAACTGCTAGTTTACCATCTACTATAAGTGGTACAATTAGTAATTTACTTGTTAATACTCCACAAAATATTAATGCTCAATTAAAATTTATAAATAGAAGTGGTAAAGATCAAACTGCTTTAGCAGGTAAAAATTTAAGTATAACATTTAATATAACAGCTTTTAGTTGTACAGTAGCAAGTTAATAAGATTTGAAAAAGTCTTATTTTTTTTATTGAATTAATTATTAATTTATAGTATCATTTTAGTAGAAAATAAAAATAATAGAGAATGAACTCGGGAGGAATTTTTATGAGAGATATTTTCAAAAACGACTTCCGGGGGGGGGGTTGTGAAACTCCTTCTTGGAATAGAAATAATAACTTTATTTTTAGGGATTAAGAGTTTTGGTAATAAGAATAATACACTCGATGACATTAAATTATTGGATAATAAATCTAATAATCTTTTTGCAATTATGGTTAAAGATTCTAGTGGTAATTATAGTGAAGCAAATGCTTTTCCAAAGGGTTCATACTTTTTAAATGAAACAATGTCATCATGCATAGATAATAATGGTAATAAAATAGATAATGTACTTAGTTATGAGAGTGGTCATGTTTATACAAAAACAAACAAATCAGTTTATTGTTATTTGTATTTTGATAAAGACAATAGTGTATATGCAAAAGTAATAGATGATTATGAAAATAATAATGGAGTATTAAAAACAACAGATGAGAATGGAAAAGATGTATATTACTATGCAGGTAATGTAACAAACAATAATTTAGTATTAAATAATTATTGTTGGAAGATGGTAAGAACGACAGAAACAGATGGAGTAAAACTTTTGTATAATGGTGAATTAAAGCAAGTAATTGAAAATGAACCAATAACAAAAGATAAATATAATGTAACCACAAATACACCAACAGGAACACCATTTACATTTGATGAGTCTACAAAGAAATGGACAAGTGGAATAGCAGGAGTAAAAAATGGTGAAAATATAATTGAGTTTACCGTAACAGAAGCTGGTGACTATTTTTTAAATTATGAAATAAGTAGTGAAGAAAATTATGACAAAGGATCATTTTATAAGAATGGAATAGGACTAAAAGTAAATTTAAGTGGTTTATCTTCTGGAACAATAGAACTAAATGGACTAACAACAAGTGATGTAATAAAAGTAGTTTATAAAAAAGATAGCAGTGGGAATCGAAATGATGATGTAGTAAGATTTTCAATAGGAAAACCAACTGGAAATGTTACCACAAATTGTAACAACGCAGGAACAGATGTATATATAGATTCAAATAGAACAAAATATAATACAAATGATAATTCACTGGCATATGTAGGATACATGTATGGAACTGTGTATGAATCGGCTGACAAAAATGCATCAGATTTTGGAACATATTATTATGGAAGCGATGTAACATGGAATGGAACCACATATACATTAAGTGATGCAGAAAGTGGAGTAATCGCAGATATGTATAGTAAACTAAGTACAAAACATTATACATGTTTCAGTACAAGTACAAGTTGTTTGACAATTTATTATATATATTATATGAAAAGTGCAACGAGTACAGCATATTACATGACATTAACAAATGGTAAAAAAATAGAAGATGCTTTAGATGAGATGTTAAATTATAATACAACAAATAGTAATATAAAGACAGTAATAGATAATTGGTATAGTACAAATATGACAAATGCAACAGGGTATTTAGAAAATGCAATATATTGTAATAATAGATACATAACAAATTTATCTGCAAGTGCATGGAATCCAAGTGGAGGAAGTTTAACAACATATTTGCAATTTAACGATTATAATACAAATAATATAAGATTAACATGTCAAGATAAAGAAGATCAATTTACATTGAAAGTAGATAAAGGTGGAACATTAGGCTATGGAAATAATGCCTTAGATTATCCTGTAGGATTATTAACAAGTAAAGAATTTTATCTTGCTCGTTCTGGTTCAGATATTAATTACTTAAATAATAGTGATTATTACTGGTTGCTGTCCCCTTACGACTTCTACTTCGGCAGTGCTCGCGTCCGTAACGTGCACACTGGGAGTTTGCTCTACGACTTCAACAACACTATCGGGGCCCGGCCTGCAGTTTCACTTTCAACAAAAGTTAAGTTAAGTGGAGAAGGAAATGGTACAGTTGAGTTACCATATATTTTGGCTCCTTTAGATTAATTATTCTTGTCAACGAAGACATAAAAATAGAAAAGTTCTCCCAAACTAAAGGAAAACACTTCGTTATGAAGTGTTTTTGTGTGTTATTCATCTAGTAAGACTGCATGAATTACTAATCTTTTTTGACCATTGTCTGAGCAAGTAGATAAAGTTAATATTTTATCTTCTTGACTTACTGGTATGTTGAAATCATATAAACTTCTTTTTGTTATTAAATCTAAGAAGTCTTGGTATTTTTCTTTTGTACTAAAGTCTGCGACTAGGTAATCATTTGTAACTGGAATTACATAGATACTAAAAATTTGCCATTTCATTTTGTCATATAGAGTATCGAATGAAATAATTTGATTTTCTTTATTTTTATACCAACTTGAATGTTTTGCTTTATAAAGTGTTCCAAACATAACACCACTATAGTACATATTATGACCAAATATTATTGTGTTTTGACTTAAGTTTTTTGCATCTGCACGATAGTCCATAAAAATCCATCCGCTTGAGTCTTTATTTTTTTTGAAATTTTTATTTAAATAATAATCATTATCTTCTGCTTGTACTACTGGATAATCTACATTTGTATTATTTACTTTTAACCATCCAACTGTATCTTCATTAAGTTCTCTTAAACTAGCAACTTCAAAGTTAATTATCTTTTTTTCTTCTACAATATTTTCATTATTATCATTGTCATTATCATTATTATTTTCGAGTTTGTTATCTTCTTTATCTTTATATTCTGCGATTATTCCAGATATGTCTTCTTTAATATCATCAACTTTTTGCATAGAACGATAATTTGAATAGAAGACAAATACTACTACTGAAGAAATAATAAAAAGAGTCATATAAACACATATTTTTATTGTATTTAGTTGTATTTGATTTACTAAGTTGTTTTCTAAATAGTCCTTACTATAATCTATTTTAAATTTTATATTATTTATTTTTGAATTTCTTTTATTAATTTTTTTTAAGTATTCGATTAATTCATAATCTTGAATATTTTCTTTTATGAGTATTTTTATATTTTTTAATTTATACTTATAAAGAATTTCTAAAATAAATTCGATATCTTTTTTACTTATTTTATTTACATATATTTTTTTTAAGTATTTATTTATTTTTATAAAACTTAAAAAGTCTTCTTCATCTTCTTTATTAAATGGGAATGTTAAATATATTGTTGTTTTATAATATAGAGAAGAGAAAGTATTTAAATTATTTTGTTCTGTAAATGAACTTGTAAATAATATTTCATTTCTAGAGTTTACTTTGATGCTTTTACTATCTAGTAATTCTAGTAAGTATGTTGGTATATTATATAAATATACTGTTTTAATATTATTACTTTTTATTATATAATTACATGTATCATAATTTAAAAGTGTTTCTTCTAGTAAGTATAAATTTTTAATACTTGGAATATTTGAACATATATGAAGTATTAATGGAGCGATGAAAGATTCTTTTATGATTAGAGTATTTATTTCATAATCACTAACTAATTCTTTTATAAAATTATGTACTAATTTTATGTTACTTTTTATATAATCATCACTAAAGACAAGTTCATTTTCATTTATAACATTAGTATTTAATAGATTTTTTTGATTTGAATTTAATTTTCTTTTTATAAGAAATTCAAGTTTTTTGTCTTTAATTTGTAAAAGTATCTTTATCATGTTATCCTCCATATTATTATAATAACACAATTTGACATTTTTTAATAAAAAAAATATAAAAAAATGTAGATTTTTGTATTTTTGTGATATAATGTTGACATAATAAGAGTAGGAGAGGATTAGGAATGAAAAAGTTTTTAAGAATTATGGCTGTTGGACTTGTTGCATTATTCCCATTTAGTGTATTTGCTGATAGTGCTTCTATTAAAGTTGGAAGTTGTACTGAAGGTGAAAATGATAATGTAACTTGTAAGATTACATATAATATTTCTGGTACAACTGGATTTGATTCTTTGACAGTTACACTTACAGAAGCTGGTGGTGCTAGTGTTGATACTGGTTCAATACAAGGAAATGGAGATTGGACTGCTACTGGAACTGCTAAAGTAGATACTGTTACTACAGTTACTTTAACATCTATTGGTGTTACTGGTGAAGGAGATTTAATGACTTTTACTTATAAAAAATCAGGAACTACTGATTGTAAAGTAAGTGTTGCTTTAAAAAACGGAAACAGTGTTGATGTTACTCCAAATAAACCAAGTAATCCAGATACACCAACTGATAATAAGCAAACAGGATCAACATTACCATATATTGCTTTAGGTGGACTTGCTTTAGTTGCTGCTGGTGTATATGTTGCAACTCAAAAGAAAGCAAAAATGTATAAAATTTAATTTATAAACGAGCCTTTATAGGCTTTTTTATTTTTTTGTTGACAAATAGTTTTTTTTATTATAAAATCTAGTAAATCGAAGAGAAGGACCCTAGTAGTTATGAATATAACTTTTGTAGAGAACTAATGGTTGGTGAAAATTAGTAAAGTCTTCATAGTGAATAAAAACCTTTGAGAGAATTTTATCCGGTTGAACCGTTATAACTTAAGAGAATCAGTTAATGATTAAAGAAGGGTGGTACCACGAAAGAATCGTCCCTTTAGTCATTAACTTTTTTTATTATATAGAAAGAAGGAATGGATATGGAAAGAACATTTACTGAACAAGAGTTGGTAAGAAGAGAAAAGGCTGAAAATTTAAGAAAACTTGGTCTTGATCCTTTTGGACAAAGATTTGATAGAACAAGTAATTCTAAGGATATTTTTGAAAAATATAATGAAATGAGTAAAGAAGAACTTGAAAGTTTAAAACCAGAAGTTAGTATTGCTGGAAGAATTATGAATAAAAGAAGAAGTGGTAAAGCTGGTTTTATGGATATTCAAGATAAGTATGGTAATATTCAAATTTATATTAGTATTAGTGATGTTGGAGAAAGTGAATATGAGCTTTATAAATCATGTGATTTAGGAGATATTATTGGTATTAATGGTTTTGTCTGTAAAACTAATACTGGTGCATTAACTGTACATGCTACAAAATATACTCATTTAGTTAAAGCATTAAAACCACTTCCTGAAAAGTATCATGGTCTTACTGATATAGAAGAAAGATACAGAAGAAGATATGTTGATTTAATAATGAATGAAAATTCTAAGAAGATAGCATTTACTAGACCTAAGATAATTAGATGTATACAAAATTTTATGGATGGTAGAGGTTTTACAGAAGTTGAGACTCCAGTGCTTACAAGTTTACTTACAGGTGCATCAGCAAGACCATTTGTAACTCATCATAATGCACAAGATATGGATATGTATCTAAGAATTGCTTTAGAACTTCCACTTAAGAGATTACTTGTTGGTGGTATGGAAGCGGTTTATGAAATTGGTAGAGTATTTAGAAATGAAGGAATGGATTTAAAGCATAATCCTGAGTTTACTTTAATGGAAGCATATTTAGCATATTCTAATTTAGATGGTATGATGGAACTTACTGAAAGTATGTTTCAAACTATAGCTAATACTGTATTTAATAAAACTGTATTTAATTGGAGTGGTTATGAAATTGATTTAAAAGGACCTTGGAAAAGAATTTCTATGACTGATGCAATAAAAGAGAAAACTGGTATTGATTTTAAGAAAGAAATGAGTGTAGAAGAAGCTTTAAAATTATGTGAAGAACATAATATTGAAGTACAAGAACATGAAAGAAATGTTGGTCATATAATTAATTTGTTCTTTGAAAAATATGTTGAAGAAACATTAATTCAACCTACATTCTTATATGGTCATCCAGTTGAAATAAGTCCACTTACTAAGAGAAATCCAGAAGATCCAAGATTTGTAGATCGTTTTGAATTATTTATTGGCGGTAAAGAATTTGCAAATGCTTATACAGAATTAAATGATCCAATTGATCAACTTGCCAGATTTGAAGATCAAATAAGTGAAAGAGATCTTGGTAATGACGAAGCTAATGATATTGATATGGATTTTGTTGAAGCACTTGAATATGGTATGCCTCCTGCTGGTGGAATTGGTTATGGAATTGATAGACTTTGTATGTTATTTAATGAAACAGATACAATTAGAGAAGTAATATTATTTCCAACTATGAAAAATATCAATAAAAATTAGTGATAATTTAGTGATATTAGTGTTAAAAAAGCGTAAAATGCTTTTTTTTTGATTTTTAGAGTGTTATAATTTTTCTAGGAGGTAGAAAAGATGACAAAGACACAAATTATAAGTCTTGTAGTTGTAGGTTTATTAACAGTTCTATCTGGTTTTTTCATTTTTTGGAAATCTAAAAAACATACTGGTTTTAAATGTTTAGCATTGCTTTTATTTTTAGCAGTGGCTTTAACTTGGATTTTTCCATATGGATATTACCAAGGAGCTGAATACTATGAGTATGGTATGCAATATCAAGGAATATTTGATATTCCAAATATTATGTATTATGCAATTAGTTTTGGATGCGATAAGATTATATTCTTAATTCTTTTAGGAGTATTCTATGCAATACTTAGTAAATGTAATGGATATAAGAAATTAGTTCATAATATCGCAAAAAGATTTGAAGGGATGGAAGTTGTATTTAGTATATTTGTATCACTATTTTTGGTAGCTCTTACAGTACTACTTAATCAAACATTTATGGTACTTGTATTTGTTCCATTTTTAGTATCAATATTACTAAATATGAAATTTGATAAAATTAGTACATTTTCTGTTACTTTTGGATCTATATTAGTAGGTATTTTAGGTACTTTATATGGTACTGAAGGTCTTTTAGGTTTTGGAGATTATACTGGTATAAATTCAACTGATAGTATCTTATGGAGATTATTAATTTTAGTTGCTGCATTTGTAATATTTAATTTTATTAATATATTACATATTAAAAAGAATTTAAAAGAAAATAAAAAAGTTAATGAAGAAAAGGAAGATCCATTTAAAGTTGAAAATGTAAAAGATGGTAAAACTTGGCCAATTATAGTAGTACTTGCTTTAGTATTTATTATAACTATCTTAGGTTTTGTTGGATGGAGTAATTATTTCAATATTAAATGTTTTGATGAATTCCATAATTATTTATATGGTCTTACTATTGGAGAAGAAAAAAGTTTCTTTATTTTCAAAGAATTACTTGGAAAAGTTAATGCTGATAAAGCACTTGGTACTTGGACATTATTCCATGGAAGTATTATTCTTGCATTCTTTAGTATTATTCTAGGATTATGTAATAGAATTAAATTTGATGAATTTGTTGATGCAGCAGATGAAGGAATCAAAAAATTTGGTAAGAGTATTGGATTATTTGTAATGGTATATATGATATTTGCTATTGGATATTTATGTCCATTTATACCATCAATCTTAAATGTAATGTTTAAGGGTGGATCTCATTTTAATCCATATTTAGTTAGTTTAGGAGCATTAATTTCTAACTTAACTTATACTGATTTAGGATTTGTTGGATATTTGGTAGGTTCATTCTTTACAGGTTCATATGGAACTAATTTATCTGTACTTCATACAATATTTGTTAGTACTTATGGACTTTTACAAATTATTGGGCCAACAAGTGCAATTATGTTAATTGGACTAGGATATTTAGATATTGATTATAAATCTTGGATTAAATATATTTGGATCTTTGCTGTAAGTATGTTAGTTATCTTAATACTAGTATTTACATTAATGACATATGTTTAATAAATAAATTAAGAGTTTTATTAAAAGACTCTTTTTTATTTGAATAAATTAATTATAAATATATCATTATTAACATAGAATTGTAAGGGAGAGAATGATATGTTTAATAATTTTGGAATTAATATTAGTAATTTATTTAAAGTAGCAGAAAAAGAAAGATATGAATTAAAACATCCTTATGTTGGTACTGAACACTTGCTACTTGCTATATTAAAATGTGATGAAGAACTTAAGAGTTTTTTATCTAAATATAATTTAACTTATGATAATTTTAAAAAAGAACTTATTTTAGTGGTTGGTACTAGTTCTAAAAGTACTACAATAAATTTGTATACTCCGATGCTTAAAAGAGTTATTAATACTGCAATTTCTAATAGTAAAGAGAAGTGTAATGGAGTTGTTAGTAGTAAAGAGTTACTTCTTGCTATTATTGAAGAAGGAGAAGGTATTGCAATAAGGCTTTTATTGGGTATGGGTATTGATACAGATATTATTTATAGTAAACTTAATGATAATATAAAAAGTAATAAGAAATTAGAAATATTTGAAGTTGGAGTTCTTCTTAATAGTAATATCAATATGAATGAACAAGTTATTGGAAGAGATAAAGAAATTGATTCAATTATTGAAACACTTCTTAGAAAGAAAAAAAATAATCCCTTACTAATTGGAGATGCCGGAGTTGGTAAAACTGCTATTGTTGAAGAATTTGTAAGAAGGATAGAAAAAAAAGAAGTACCGGAAGATTTATTTGATAAAAAGGTGGTTTCTTTAGAAATGGGAGCCTTAGTGTCTGGTACTAAGTATCGTGGAGAATTTGAAGAAAAATTAACAAAAATTATTAAAGAACTTGAAAATAATCCAGATATTATTTTATTTATCGATGAAATACATTCTATGGTTAATGCTGGTGGTGCAGAGGGTGCTATTAATGCTAGTGATATTTTTAAACCTGCTCTTGCAAGAGGAGATGTTAAATGTATTGGAGCTACTACCACTGAAGAATATCAAAGATATTTTCAAAAAGATAAGGCATTAATGAGAAGATTTGAAGTTATTAATATATGTGAACCAAATAATGAAAAAACAAAGGATATTTTATATAAAATAAAGAATGAGTATGAAACTCATCACAATGTTAATATTACTGATGATAATATTAATTTAATTGTTTCTTTAACTGATAAATTTATAAGGAATAAAAAAAATCCAGACAAATCAATAGATTTTTTAGATAGTGTATGTTCAAGAGTTAAATCTTTAAATAATTATAATGTTATTAAAAAAGATTTTTATAATAAACTTAGTAAATTAAGAGAAGAAAAAGAGAAAGCAGTGAGTTCAAATGACTATGATAAAGCAGTTTTAATTTATAGTGAAGAAGTTAATATTAATAATAAATTAAATTCTAATTTAAGTAAATTAAAGTATGATATAAGTGAAAAAGATATTATTGAGGTTTTAGAAAATAAGACTAATATGGTATTTACTTTAGATAAAATGAAATTTTTAGATAATATTAAAGTAAATGTAAATAGTAAACTTTTTAATTTAGAAAATGAAACTAATATGATATGTGAATTAATTAAAAATAATTTAATTAATAAAATGGGATGTCTTAAAGTTTATTTAGAAGGGGAAAAATATTTAGGTAAAAGTAGTTTAGTAAAAATTATTGGTGAGAGTTTTCCAAAAGCTAATTATATTAGAATTGATTTAAGTGAGTTTAGAAGTTCAACTGATATTAATAAACTTATTGGTACTACTCAAGGATATATTGGGTATGGTGATGAACATTTATTATCTAGAGTTAAAAACAATAATTTTAATATAATTCATTTTGATAATTATAGTTTATGTCATGATAATGTTAAAGAATTAATTAAAGAGATATTAAAAGAAAAATGTATTAGAGATAATTTGGGTGAAAAAATATATTTTGATAATTCTTTTATATTTATAACAGATGATATTATTAAAAAAAGTAGTGTAGGATTTAGTAACGAACAGGGTGAAAATGTTGAAAGTGAATTATATGGATTAGTTGATAAAGTTATTAAATTTAAATCACTTGATAAGAAAACAGTTTTAAATTATTTAGATAAATATGAAATTGAAGATAAAGATGAAATATTAAATAAATGTAATTATGAGATTTATAATTATAAAAAGTTGTGTAAAATGGTTAGTGATAAATTACTTGTTAGATAGCTAAAAATTACTAGAGATAGTAGTTTTTTTATAAATTACTTTACACTTTAAAATATTTTTTTATTGCATGATAAAAAATAAAATTATATACTTATAGAGTAGATATAAGAGGTGTTTAAAATGTCCGGTAGTACAGGATATAAAGATAAATTACTTAAAGTGTCTTTTTGGATATTTGGTATTAGTTTTATAGTTACTTTTATTTCTTTAATGGTTGATTCTGTTATAAGAAGTATTATTATAAATAAAGATATTTTAAGTATGAGTAGTAATGTTGTTTTAGTTATTTTAATTATTAATTTTATATTTAATTTAATTGGTATTGGAATATTTTTAGTTAGTTTACAAGGAAATAATGATAAAATTGTTGATAGTAATGATTATGTAGTTTTGAAAAAAGAAGATTATGATAAAATAATTAATGGTTAAAAGTAATAATGAAAAACATTAGATATTATTAGTGTTCATGATGAAAAATTAGATTTTTTTGTTTTTTATAAATTCACGGAGTGTTTTTGTAAGTGCTCTTTTTTCTATTCTTGAAACATAACTTCTAGATATACCTAGAGAATCTGCAATTTCCTTTTGGGTTAAATCTTTTTCATTATTAAGGCCATATCTTTTAATTATTATTTCTTTTTCTCTTTTATTTAATTTATTTATATATTTCTTTAATAAATCAATATTATCCTTTGTATCAATAACATCAATAATATCTTCTTTTTTGTCTTCGATCATATCACTTAGATTAATTTCATTACCTTCTTTATCGTAACCAATTGAATCATTTAAAGAGATAGTATTTTTTTGTTTTTTGGTAGTTCTATAATACATTAATATTTCATTTTGTATGCATCTTGCTGCATAAGTGGTAATCTTTACAGTTGGAGTTTTTTTGTAAGTATCAATTCCTTTTATTAATCCAATTGTACCGATTGATATTAAATCATCCATTCCGGTACTTTTAGCATCAAATTTTTTAACTATATGTGCTACTAATCTAAGATTGTGTTCAATTAATTTACTTCTTGCTTCAGTGCTTCCTTTAAGCATTTCATCTACTAAAGTGTCTTCTTCTTCTTTACTTAGTGGTGGTGGAAAAACATTATTTCCATAACTTCCTGTAAAGAACATCATACTTTTTACTAAACTTATTAAATATAAAAACATAATTCACTTCCTAATAAAATATATGTCTAAGTTTTTATTTAAGTAGTCTAAAATTGAAATTAAACTTTTAAATGTGTACTATTTTAGATATAATAAATATGGGTGATATTATGCAAAGGAAAGTAGTTTTAGTTGATGGTAATAATTTGCTATTTCGTTCTTATTATGCTACTGCATATACTGGAACAATACTCAGAAATAGTAAAGGATTACCTACAAATGCTTTATACGGATTTTCTTCAATGATTAATAAAATAATTAATGAAGAAGAACCGGACTACATGGTTGTAGCATTTGATATCGGGAGAAATTTTAGAAAAAAAGAGTATGATTTTTATAAGGAAGGAAGGCAAGATACTCCAGATGAGTTAAAAGTACAGATGCCTATTGCAAGAGAGTTACTTGATGCGATGGGGATAAGTCATATGGAACTTGAACCTTATGAGGCTGATGATATCATTGGTACTATATCTAAAAAGAGTAGTTTAAATGATGAATATTATTCATTAATTGTTTCTAGTGATAAAGATTTACTTCAACTTATTGATGATGAAACAGAAGTTAAGTTACTGAAACAAACTGGATTCATTAGATATAATAAAGAATCTTTTATGAATGATTATGGTGTTTCACCAATTAAAATAATTGATTTAAAAGCATTGATGGGAGATTCTTCAGATAATATACCTGGTGTAAAAGGAATTGGAGAAAAAACGGCTTTAAAACTTTTACAAGAATATGGTTCACTTGATAATATTTATAATAATATAGATAGTATTAAGGGTAAATTAAAAGAAAAGTTAGAAAATGATAAGGAAAATGCTTATATTAGTTATAAACTTGCTACTATATATAGAGAAGTTCCATTAGATGTGGATTTTGAAAGTTTTAAATATAAGGGACCTGATGTAATTAAATTAAGAGAAATGTATGAAGAATTAGAATTTTATTCTCTTATTAAAAATATTAATGTAAAAGAGGATGAAAGTAAATCTTGTGATTACGTATTAGTTAAGAATATTGATGAGATTCTTGTCTCTTCTAGTGATGAAGTTGCATATTATTTAGAAATGGATGATTATAATTATCATTTAGGTAATATGTTAAAACTTGGTATTGCTACTAAAGATAAGACTTATATAGTAGATAGTGATTTAATAAGTAGTGCAATGGATAAAATTAAAGATAATAAATTGTATACTTATGATTTAAAGAAAAGTTTAGTTAAAATAGGAATGGATATTAAAAGTAAAGATTTAATGGTAGCATCTTATATATTAAATTATAATAGTTTAGAAGATATAAGTACACTTATGAATGAGTTTGGATTAGATATTCCTAAGTATGAAAATATTAAGAAAAATAAATTTGAAAATATTAATGAACTTGTTTCTAAAAAGGTTAGATTCATATATGATAATTCTAAAAAAATATTTGATAAATTAAATGAAGATGAGAAAAATTTATATGAAAATGTAGAACATCCTTTAATTTATGTACTTGCTAGTATGGAAGTAGCAGGATTTAAATTTGATGCTTCTAAAAATACTACTTTAAAAGAAGAAATTAATAAAAGAGTTGATATTTTAAAAGAAGAAATATATGAACTTGCTGGATGTACTTTTAATATAGCAAGTCCTAAACAACTTGGAGATGTATTATTTGAAAAATTAAAAATTGGAGTTTCTAAAAAGAATGATTATGGATATAAAACTGATGTTAAAACATTAAAGAAGTATGCAGTGGATTATCCAATAGTAGATAAAGTATTAGAATATAGAAATATTACTAAGATATTAAATACTTATTTAGAAAGTTTAGAAGAATATGCTAAATATGATGGAAAAATACATACAATATTTAATCAAACTTTAACTAGGACTGGTAGACTTTCATCTAGTGAACCAAATTTACAAAATATTCCTGTTAAAGAAGAACTTGGTAAAAAAGTAAGAATTGCATTTGTTCCTAGTAATGATATTTTAATAAGTGCAGATTATAGTCAAATTGAACTTAGAATATTGGCACATATTTCTAATTGTAAAGAGTTAATTGAAGCATTTAGAAGCGATGAAGATATACATACGAAGGTTGCAAGTGATATATATGGTGTTAGTGATAAAGAAGTTACTAAAAAGATGAGAAGTACTGCTAAAGCTGTTATATTTGGCATAGTTTATGGTATTAGTGGATTTGGTTTAGGAGAAAATTTAAATATTAGTCAAAAGGAAGCTAAAGAGTTTATTAATAAATATTATGAATTTTATCCTGGTGTAAAAGAATATATGGAAAATATTAAAGAGTATGCTTATAAAAATGGATATGTTACTACTATGTTTGGAAGAGTTAGAAATATTGGAGAGTTAAAAGATAGTAATTTCCATGTAAGAACTATGGGTGAAAGAATGGCTTTAAATACTCCAATACAAGGTACTAGTGCAGATATTATGAAAATGGCTATGATAAATGTATATAATAGATTCATAAGTGAAGGAATAAAAAGTAAAGTTATACTTCAAGTACATGACGAAATTATAATTGATGCCTTTAAAGATGAAGAAGAAAAAATTGAAAAAATATTAAAAGAAGAAATGGAAGGAGTAGTAAAATTATCTGTTCCATTAAAAGTTGAAGTTAATACAGGAATAAATTGGTATTCTGTTAAATAAAATTAATTCTTTTTGAATTAGTTTTTTTTAAGTTATGATATAATTAGAAGGGTGATGTTATGCCAGAACTTGCAGAAGTTGAAACAGTAAGAAATACGTTAAAAAAAAGAATATTAAATAAAAAGGTTAGTGATGTAGTTATTATTTATGATGGGGTAGTAAAAAATGATTTGGATTTTTTTAGAAAAAGTCTTATTGGAAATGAATTTTGTGATATTTTAAGAATTGGTAAATGGTTAATATTTGAACTTAATGATTATTATTTATTGAGTCATTTGAGAATGGAAGGAAAATACTTTATAAAAAATAGTAATGAACCTTTTGCTAAACATGAACATGTTATTATTAGATTTTGTGATAATACTGATTTAAGATATCATGATGTTAGAAAATTTGGAGTAATTAAAATTGTTAAAAAAGAAGATTTATATAATACAGAAGAAATTAAAAAACAAGGACCTGAAATTATAAGTGATAATCTTACTAGTGAGTATTTATTAGAAAAATTTAAAAAATGTAGGTTACCAATTAAGACCGCTTTACTTTCTCAAGATATTATTAGTGGTATTGGTAATATTTATGCAGATGAAATACTTTTTGCTTCTTTTATAAATCCTTTAAAGAAAGCATGTTTTTTAACTCAAGATGAATGTGAAAAAATTATTTTAAATGGACGTAATATTTTGAATAAAGCAATAGAAGAAGGTGGATGTACAATTAGGAGTTATACTTCTAGCTTAGGTGTTATTGGAAATTATCAAAATTATTTAAAGGTGCATAAAAAAGAGGGAGAAAAATGTCCTAATTGTGGAAATGTAATAAAAAGAATAAAAGTTGGAGGAAGAAGTACTTATTATTGTGATAAATGTCAAGATAACTAATTATTAAATATATAATTTAAATGAGGGATGAAATGAAAAACATTATTAAAAATATTTTAAATGAGATTGAAAAAAATGGATTTAAGGCATATTTAGTTGGTGGTTTTGTAAGAGATTATTTACTTGGTAAAGAAAGTATGGATGTTGATATTTGTACAAATGCACTTCCTAAAGATTTACATAAAATGTTTCCAAATAATTCGAATAGTAATCTTTATGGAGGATTTAATTTGAAGATTAAAAATTATAATATTGATATAACTACTTTTAGAAAAGAGTTAAAATATGCTAATAGAAAACCTACTGAGATAGTATATATAGATAGTTTAGAAGAAGATATTGTAAGAAGAGATTTTACAATTAATTCTATATGTATGAATTCTTCTTGTGAAATTATAGATTTAGTTAATGGTTGTGATGATTTAAATAAAAGAATTATTAGAATGCTTGGTAATATAAAAGAAAGGTTAACTGAAGATCCTTTAAGAATACTTAGAGCGATTAGATTTGCTACTATACTTGATTTTGATATTGATAGTGAACTTGATAAGGAAATAATGGATAATTATATGCTTGTTAATAATTTAACTAGTGATAGATGTAAAATGGAACTTAATAAAATATTTATGTCTAAAAACTATAATAAAGGGTTGGAGTTATTAAAAAGGTATAATTTGTTAGATATACTTGGTTTGTCTTATGATGAAGTTAGTTATGTAAGCGATATTTCTGGTATGTGGGCTCAGTTTAATATTAGTAGAAATTATGGATTTACAAAACAAGAATTAACTAATATAATAAAGATTAAAGAAATTTTGAATATTGGTGTTATAAATAATAAGATACTTTATAAGTATGGGTTGTATTGTTCTTTAGTAGCTGGAGAAATTTTAAATATTAATAAGAAAACTATATTAAAGAGATATAATAAACTTGATATTAAAAGTATGAATGATTTACAAATTAGTAATAAAGAAATTATAGAACTATTAGATATTGAACCAGGTAAAATTATAAGTGATGTAAAAAAAGATATTGTTAATGAAATATTAAATGGTAAACTTAAAAATAGAAATAATGATATTAGAAAGTATATATTAAAAAGAAAGGAATAATTATGCAAAATAACAAAAAATTTGTGGTTGATGGTATGTTTATTAAATTAGCAGGGGAATTAGATTTATCGTTACCCGAATTTTTGTTACTTATGTATTTTGAGAATGCAGATAGTCCTACTTTTGATATAGGTGTTATTAGTGAAAAGTTACAAATTAATAACATAAAAATAATGGAAGCTTTTAATAGTTTGCTTAGTAAAAATATTATTAGTTTGAAGACTCTTAAAAATAAAGATGGTCAAAGATATGATGTTGTTAGTTTAGATAATTTTTATAATAGTTTGAATGAATGTACTATAAAGCAAAAAAAAGAAAAAGAGAAAATTGATATATTTACTAGATTTGAAAGTGAGTTTAGAAGACCTTTAACTGGTATGGAGATAGAAACTATTAAGGCTTGGGTAGAAAATTCTTATAGTGAAGAGTTAGTTATTGAAGCTTTAGAAAGAGCAGTTTATAATGGGGTTACTACTATTAGATATATTGATATAATACTTTCTGAATGGAATAAACTTGGTTATAAAACTAAAGAAGATGTATTAAATAATTTAAAGAAGGATAATAAGAAATTAGAAGAGACTAGTGTACTTAATTATGATTGGTTAGATGATTATGAAAACAATTAATAGCAATTATATTATGGATTCTTTAGATAATATAATAGATAATCCTAGATGTGAACTTTTATATAATAAAGATTATGAATTGCTTATTGCTACAATACTTTCTGCTCAATCTACTGATAAAAGAGTAAATATTGTTACTAAAAAGTTATTTAGTAAGTATGATTTAGATGGTTTAAGTAAAGCAGATTTAAATGATATTGAAAGTATTATTAAGTCTGTTGGTACTTATAAAAGAAAAGCTATGTATATTAAAGAAGTAGCTAAAAGATTATTGAATGATTATAATGGTGTTGTACCAAATAATAGAGAATATTTAGAAAGTTTACCTGGAGTTGGAAGAAAGACTGCTAATGTAGTGTTAAGTAATATTTATAATGTTCCAGCTTTTGCAGTAGATACACATGTTTATAGAGTATCTAAAAGATTAGGTATATGTAGTGATAGTGATGATGTTTTTGCTACTGAGAAGAAATTAATGAATTGTTTTCCAAAAGATAAATGGAATAGATTACATCATCAGTTAGTACTTTTTGGAAGATATTATTGTACTAGTAAGAAACCACAGTGTACGGGATGTCCTTTTTTGAATTTTTGCACTAAGAAATAGGTTGGAAATTAAAGAAATTGCCTTAAAAACATTGAATTTTGGGATTAATTTTTATACAATTGACTTGTGGTTGTTATGGATAATAAGTTAGGAAAGTTTTTATATGATTTAAGAAAGAAAAAGGGATTAACTCAACAAGAACTTGCAGATAGATTACATATTAGTGATAAATCTATATCAAGATGGGAAAAAGGTGTAAATTTTCCAAGTGTGGAAATGTTACATACAATTAGTGAGCTCTTTGGAGTAAAATTTAACTATTTATTATCGCTTAGAGTGGAAGATAATGCACTTGATATAAATGATACAAAAGAAATAATTAAAGAATTAAACGGTATAAATGGAAGAAAAATTAGAAGACTCAGATTATTTACAATTATAAGTTCAATATTAGTTGTGCTCTCAATCGGAGGTCTTCTTTTTACAAGAAGTTATAACAGATTTAAAGTTTATAGGGTTTATGCATCAAATGATTATTTTGCTTTTAATTATGGAATTTATGTAGAAACTAGAATTAAAGATATACTTTATTTAGGTAACTTGGATTTAGTTAATGTTGAAACTTCTAAAGATGCTGAAATTTATGCAGAACTTATTTTTAAAAAAAATGGAAAGGATCAAATAATACATAAGTTTTCAGCTATAAAAGATTTATATTTTAAATTATCAGATAGTTATATTAAAATTGATGATTTATCAGATCATTTTAATAAAATATATATAAAGGTTATTGTAACTAATGATAAAGGTGAAAAGAAAGAGTATGAAGCTAAATTAAAATTTGTAAAAGACTTTTCAAATAATAAAGTGTTTCCGGATGATAATAATGAATATTTAGATTACTCTGATATAACACTTACTACTGATGAGATTAAGAAAATTTTGGAGAAGAATGGTTTTAAGAAAATAGAAAATATTTATATGAAAACTATTGATGATTATAAAATATACTATTATTATGATTCAAATAAAATTGTTTTAAGATTCTTTAAAGATAATTTAGATTATAAATATACATATTTTGTAAGTAGTAATGATGTTGAAGTTTTAATAACGAATAACGAAAATATTGAGATAGAAAATTACTTTTATGATTTAAATTCAAGAAGAGTTACGTGTATTACTGGTAATTGTAATTGTTATGATGAAGCATTAAAAGTATTAAATGAAAAAATATTATATTTATTAAAAGAAGAAAAATAGTCCATATTTTTGGGCTTTTTTTAATGTTCTCATTATGTGAGAATGATATTCTCGGTTTTCTAGGTTGCATATTTTCGACAAAAAACTTATTCTTAAGCCAGAAAGGAGATAAACAGTTGAAGTGTTACTTGAATATTTACCAAAAGTTGATCGCGTTCGCATCCTTACTGAGTGTAGCCTTAGTGCCTTCTTTGGTGAGTGCGATGACGAATCAGAACGGTGTCGTTGTTACTGATGAGGAGGTGAAAGAGTTTAGTAAAGTATATTCTCCTGAATATATATATACTATGACTCAAGATGATTACGATAGAATTTCTCAATATGACTTTGATAATATAAGACAAGTTGAGAAATATGTAATGTCCACTTATAACAGTGCAACGGATACTACAACAGAAGTTTTAATATCAGAAGAAGATTATAACAATTTTGTTCCAATGGTTAGTATGAACGGTGAAGGTGAGAATGAATTAAATGGTGTTTATGATGATGCTACATTAACAGAAACACAAGTTAAAAAACTTACCTTAAGTTATATGACTGTTGGAGGAAACTATGACAGTGTATCACTTACACTAGTTTGGAAGTATATTCCACAATATCGTTCATTCGATGTAATTGGTGTAAGAGGTGAGGGATTTACATTTAGAAATGGATCTCAAACTGGAAGACAAATTTACAAGATTAAAAGCACAGGTGAATTTGATTATGTAAGATATGCTTGGAATGGAACAAACATTAAAAAATTTAATGATGGATTTGGTATATCAATGAATATTGTAAATACTGATATATTACAATTATCTATATCATTAGATTGTGATGTTGTACCTACTAAAGAATATCCAATGTTATTTGGTTCTTACCAACATGTACAACACAATATAACTTTAGCACAATCTCAAAATTATACTTTGGGTGGTGCCGGTTTAGGTGGAGTATTTGTATATCCATACAGTATAAGTCAATATTTTGATGGTATGGCTGGAGCATCAATAGTGTTCCGTTAAAAAAAAGGTTTAAATTATATAGCAAGGTATAATTTAAATATAATTATGTCATCTATTTGGGATTCCTTGGGGTAGGTGGCATAATCAAAATAATAGTCGACAAATACAAGGAGGTGTCGTGTCTGACGACATTCTAGACAAACTAAGGCTTATGTGCCAGGAAACTGGCACGTATTTTGTGTTTTTGGGTAAAATTCAACTGTTTAAAAAAATTATAAGCACAAAAATTGTAAAAAAACATGAGTTATCGATTAATTTTACACTTCAAATCTTAAAAAGTGGTCGATAACTTGCTTTTTTTTGAGAAAATACTTTATTTTCATATTTGAAAGGTAGAAATTATAGCTTAAGTGTAGGGAAAATTGATAATTTAGAATGTGATTTTATTGCAAGACGTGGAATAGATGAATATTTTTATATACTGATGATAAAAAAACTGAAGAAAGAGAATATAAACCTTTTTATGAAATTAAGGAATTATATCCAAGATATTTATTTATTTTAGATTTAATACTTCAAAAAAATATAAATGGAATAAATAATGTTAATATAGTTGACTTTATTTATAATAAAGAAGATTTAAAATAATTTAAAGTTTATGGAAAATATAGGGTATGTAAAGAATTATTACATACTCTATATTATTTTTTTGCATATTATTTTTAATTTATCATAGCATTAAGTAGAAAAAGGTGAGTGTATGGAAAATGAAAAAATAATATCTTCTATCGCCAAAAGGGGTAATGGTGAAATATATTTAGGTGTTGTTGGTGCCGTTCGTACTGGTAAATCAACATTTATTAAAAGAGTAATTGAGAATTTAGTTGTACCAAATATTACTGATTCTTTTGATAAGAAAAAATGCTTAGATGAAATTCCCCAAAGTGCAGAAGGTAAAACTATTATGACAACTGAACCTAAATTTGTTCCTTCGAATGGTGCTACTATTAAGGTAGATTCTTTTGAAACAAATATTAAACTTGTTGATTGTGTTGGTTATGTAATACCAGGAGCAAATGGTTATGAAGATGAAGATGGAAATCCTAGAATGGTTAAAACACCTTGGTTTCCAGATTCTATTCCTTTTGTAGAAGCTGCTGAAATTGGTACCGAAAAAGTAATTAAGGATCATTCTACAATAGGTATTTTAGTTACTACCGATGGTTCTTTTGGAGAAATTAAACGAGAAAATTATGTTGAAGCAGAAGAAAAGATAGTTAGTGAACTTAAAGAGATTGGTAAGCCATTTATTGTTATTTTAAATAGTTTACATCCTACTAATACTGAGACTGCTGAACTTAGTAGAGAACTTGAAAGTAATTATGATGTACCTGTAATGCCTATTAATGTTGAAGGCATGAATGAAAAAGAAATTATGAGTATTTTAAAGTCTGCTTTATATGAATTTCCTATTTTAGATATTGAAGTTAATATGCCAGAATGGATACATGTTCTTCCTAATAATCATGAAATTAAAATGCATTATTTAGAAAAGATAAGAGAAAGTGTTGTTAGTGTTAGTAAAGTTAAGGATGTAGATTATATAATTGGTCATTTTGAAAATAGTGAATATATTAGTAAAGCATATATTAGTAATTTAGATACTGCGAGTGGTGTTGTTACAATTAATTTAGAGAGTCCAAATGAATTATATAATGAAGTACTTAAAAATATTATGGGTAGTAGTACTACTACTAAGGCAGGCCTTTTAAAGATATTTTCAACTTATAAAGAAAATAAAGAAGAGACTGAATGTATTAAATCAGCTTTAAGACAAGCACAAACTACAGGTTATGGTATTGTTTATCCAACACTAAAAGATATGAAACTTGAAACTCCAGAGATTATTAAACAAGGTAATAGATATGGAGTTAAATTAAAAGCTCTTGCTAGTAGTATACATTTAATGAAAGTTGATGTTGAAAGTACCTTTGAACCTATAATTGGTAGTGAACTACAAAGTAAAGAATTAATTAATTATTTAATGAAAGATTATGAAACTGATCCAAGTAGTATTTGGAAAAGTGAAATATTTGGAAGAAGCTTAGAAGTTATTGTTCAAGAGGGTATTCAAGCTAAACTTAATATGATGCCTGATAATACAAGATTTAAGTTATCTAATACTGTAACTAAGATAGTAAATAAGGGAAGTAATAACTTAATTGCTATAGTTATATAGTAAATTATTTGTAAAATATTAAAAAAATAGGAGATATTTCCTATTTTTTTGTGTTTTTTATTGATTTTATCTAGGTTTTTTGTTAATCTTAATATGTAAGAACAATAGGTCTTACCTTAGATATTGTTAATTTTTAAAATGAGGAGGTAGAGAACATGTCTAAAACTGAAATAGTAGAATTTATTGCAGCTAAAACTGGTTTAACTAAAGCTGATGCTGCTCGTGCATTAGATGCTACATTAGAAGGTATCACTAATGGACTTAAAAAAGAAGGAAAAGTAACTTTTGTTGGATTTGGTACTTTTAGTGCTAAAAAAAGAGCTGCTAGAGAAGGAATTAATCCTTTAACAAAAGAACCTTTAAAAATTGCTGCTAAAACAGTTGCTTCATTTAAAGCTGGAAGTAAATTAAAAGACGCTTTAAATTAATTATTTAATTAAAAAAATTGGTACTTTATAGTACTGATTTTTTTATTTGTAAAAAATAGATATTGGTTATTCAAGACTTGAATAATAAAAAATTTTATAGTATTCTATTTATAGAAAGATAGAAAATAAGTAAAAAGGAAAACTTACTTACCTGGAGGTTGATAAAATGAAAAAAATAGACTTCCGGGGGGGGGTTGTGAAACTCCTTCTTGGAATAGAATTAATAACTTTATTTTTAGGGATTAAGAGTTTTGGTAATAAAAACAACACATTAGATGATATTAAATTGTTAGATAATAAATCTAATAATCTTTTTGCAATTATGGTAAAAGACTCTAGTGGTAATTATAATGAATCAAGTACATTTCCAGAAGGAATGTATGTACTAAATGAAACAATGTCATCATGCATAGATAATAATGGTAACAAAATAGATAATGTACTTAGTTATAGTGATGGAGTAGTATCAGCAAGAACAAATAAGACAGTATATTGTTATTTATATTTTGATAAAGATAATACTGTATATGCAAAAGTATTAGATGATTTTTCTAATAATAATGGAGTACAAAAAACAACAGATGAAAATGGAAAATATGTATATTACTATACAGGTAATGTAACAAATAACAATTTAGTATTAAATAATTATTGTTGGAAGATGGTAAGAACAACCGAAACAGACGGAGTAAAACTTTTGTATAATGGACTTTATTCAGATAGTACAAAGTGTAACAACACAGGAGCAAGTGTATATATAGATTCAAATAAAACTGCATTCAATACAAATTATAATTCACCAGCCTATGTTGGATACATGTATGGAACAGTGTATGCATGGAATAGTAAAAATGTACGCAATTTCGAAACATATTATTATGGAAGTGATGTAACATGGGATGGAACAACATATACTTTAAGTGAAGCAGAAAGCGGAGCAATAGCAGATATGTCTAGTAAATTAAATACGAAACATTATACCTGTTTAAGTACAAGTTCATCATGTTCGACAGTTTATTATATATATTCTAGAGCTTCAAATGGTTCAGTATTTTACATGACATTAACAAATGGCAAAAAGATAGAAGATGCCTTAGATGAAATGTTAAATTACAATACAACAAATAGTAATATAAAGACAGTAATAGATAATTGGTATAGTACAAATATGACAAATGCAATAAATTATTTAGAGAATGCAATATATTGCAATAATAGAAATATATATGATTTAGGAGGATGGAATCCAAGTGGAGGAATTGTATCAGGATCAGCAAGTTATTTACGTTTTAATGATTATTTTTCTAGTAAAGCAAGATTAACATGTCAAGATAAAGAAGATCAATTTACATTAAAAGTAGATTCTGGAGGAACATTAGGATATGGAAATAATGCCTTAGATTATCCAATAGGATTATTAACAGGTAAAGAAGCAAATCTAGCCATTGGTGATTCAAGCACTAATTATTTAAATGATAATAATGATGATTCTTATTGGTTGCTGTCCCCTTACCACTTCATCGGCGACATTGGTTATATTCGTAGCGTGCACTATGGGAGTTTGGACACCAACAATGTGTTAGGCACTTACGGGGTCCGTCCAGCTGTATCACTTTTCACAAAAGTTAAGCTGAGCGGAGAAGGAAATGGTACTGTTGAGTCACCATATATTTTAGCTCCGTTATAGTAATTATTCTTGTCAACGAAGACATAAAAATAGAAAAAGTTCTCCCGAATTAAGAAAGGCCTTTATAGGCTTTTTTTAGTGCTTTTAAAGTTATAAAAAAATTCTTGTTTAGATAAATTATTTATGTTATACTAATTTTATATGGAGAAATGGGGTCTTTTATTGGAACACTATTTTACGAATAATGAAAACTTGAAAAGTGAACTTAGAGATATTAAATTTTCTTTTTGTGATTATAATTTTTTATTTAAAAGTGATAATGGTGTTTTTTCTAAAAATAAAATTGATTATGCCAGTATGTTTTTGGTTGAAACCTGTTTAAAAAATATAACTAATACTGAAAATATAAATAGTATACTTGATGTTGGCTGTGGGTATGGTTTTATTGGTATAACCCTAAGTAAAGTATTAGATAAACATGTAGATATGGTAGATATAAATAAAAGAGCAGTACATTTATGTGATATGAATATTTCAATTAATAAAGTAGATGCTAAAGTTTTTTTGAGTAACATTTATGAAAGTGTTACTAATAAGTATGATTTAATTATTACTAATCCTCCTATTAGGGCTGGGAAAGAAATATTATATGAATTTCTTAAAGGTGGTATTAGTAGATTAAATAAAAATGGTAATTTATACTTTGTTATTTCTAAAGATCAGGGTGCTAAAAGTGTTAAATCTGAATTTGAAAAAATATGTGAAGTAGAGGTTATTGATAAAAGTAAAGGTTTTTGGGCATTTTTAGTTAGAAATTAGTTGACTTATACTAGAAATACTGGTAAAATCTTAAATTGGTGACGTATTTGTTTTTTCAAAATTTAAATCTAGGTATAGGGGTGATATCGTGGCTTATAAAACCTTAAAATTTGGTGATTATCGCGAAAGAAGAAGCTTTGCAAAATCAAAAAATACGCTTGAATTAGCAGACTTATTGGAAATTCAAAAGAAGAGTTATCAAGACTTCTTAGAAAAAGGAATTAGAGAAGTTTTTGATGATTTATTTCCTGTGGAATCATTTACTGGTAACATTTCTTTAGAATTTGGAGATTATTCATTTGATACTCCAAGATATTCAATTAAGGAAGCAAAAGAAAGAATGGTTAATTATGCAGTACCTTTAAAAGTACAAGCAAGATTATTCGTTCATGAAACTGGAGAAGTTAAGGAACAAGAAATATTCCTTGGGGATATGCCTTTAATGACTGATGCTGGAACATTCATTATTAATGGTGCAGAAAGAGTTATTGTTTCTCAACTTGTTAGAAGTCCATCTATTTATTTTAAAAGAGAAATAGATAAGAATGGTAGACACATTATTACAGGAGAAGTTATACCTAATAAAGGTACATGGCTAGAATTTGAAACTGATGCTAAGAATGTTGTTTATGTAAGAATTGATCGTACTAGAAAAGTACCAGTTACAACTTTTTTAAGAGCACTTGGTTTATCTAGTGATGAAGATATTCATGAAGTTTTTGGTGATAATGATTATTTAGCAACTACAATTGCAAAAGACAACACTAAAAATACTGATGAAGCATTAATTGAAATTTATGAAAAATTAAGACCAGGTGAACCAGCAACACTTGATAGTGCTAAGAATCAATTAATAACTAGATTCTTTGATAGATTCCGTTATGATTTAGCAAAAGTTGGTCGTTATAAATTCAATAAAAAATTAAATATTACTGAAAGATTACTTGGATGTACTTTAGCAGAAGATGTTAAGGTTGGTAAAAAAGTAGCATTTAGTAAAGGTACTTTAATAGACAAAAAAGTATTACAAGAATTAAAGAAAATATTTCAAGATGGTTATAATTTAAAAGAAACTATTACTAATATGGAATTAGATGATTATAATAAGATTCAAACTATTAAAGTATTTGATAAAAACGATGGTAAAAAAATAGTAAAAGTAATTGGTATTGATACTACAACTGATGAAAAGAGGCTTACTATTCCTGATGTATATGCAGCAGTTAACTATTATTTAAACTTACATGATAATATTGGTAATACTGATGAAATTGATAACTTAGGAAATAGAAGAGTTAGACAAGTTGGAGAACTTATTCAAAATCAATTTAGAACTGGTGTAGCTAGAATGGAAAGAGTTATTCGTGAAAGAATGACTACTCAAGAAATTGAAAATATTACACCTAAGACTCTTATTAATATAAGACCAGTTACTGCTGCTTTAAAAGAATTCTTTGGTTCATCACAACTTTCTAAGTTTATGGATCAAATTAATCCAATTGCAGAATTAACTGATAAAAGACGTTTATCTAGTTTAGGACCAGGTGGACTTTCTCGTGATCGTGCTGGTATGGATGTACGTGATGTTAATAGTTCACACTATGGTAGAATTTGTCCGATTGAATCTCCAGAAGGTCAAAATATCGGATTAATTACAAGTTTAGCAGGTTATGCTAAGATTAATGAATATGGATTTATTATGACACCTTATAGAAGAGTTCAAGATGGTGTTGTAACTGATGAAATAGTTTATATGACTGCTGATGAAGAACAAGATTTATATATAAGTCAAGCAACAGTATTAATGGATAAAGATAATAAAATTGTTAATGATGAAATACTAGTTCGTCATAATGGTGATAACGTTATGGTTAAGAAAGAATTAGTAGATTATGTAGACGTTGCTCCTAGTCAAGTAGTATCTATTACAACTAGTTGTATTCCTTTCTTGGAATTCGATGATGCTAACCGTACATTAATGGGATCTAACATGCAAAGACAAGCTGTTCCACTTTTAACTAGTGAAGCTCCAATTGTTGGTACTGGTGTAGAATGGATAGCTGCAAGAGATTCTGGAAGTACAGTAGTATGTAAAGCTGATGGTGTTGTTGAATATGCTGATGCTTTAAAAATAATTGTTAAAGTTGCAAATGGTACAGATACTTATCATTTAGCTAATTTTGAAAGAAGTAATGCTTCAAGTTCTATAAATCATAAACCTTTAGTTAAAAAAGGTGATATGGTACATAAAGGACAAGTTATTGCAGATGGACCTTCTACTGAAAAAGGTGAACTTGCATTAGGTAAAAATATGACTGTAGCATTTATGACTTATAATGGATATAACTATGAAGATGCTGTTATATTAAATGAAAGACTTGTTAAAGATGATGTATATACTAGTTTACATATTGATCACTATGATATAGATTGTCGTGATACAAAACTTGGACCTGAAGAAATTACAAGAGATATTCCAAATGTTGGAGAAGATGCAAGAAAGAATTTAGATGCTGATGGAATTATTAAAATTGGTACTGAAGTTAAAGAAGGAGATATTTTAGTTGGTAAAGTTACTCCTAAAGGTGTACAAGAGCTTACTTCTGAAGAAAAATTGTTGCATGCAATATTTGGAGAAAAGACTCGTGAAGTTAGAGATACTTCTTTAAGAGTTGAACATGGTGCTGGTGGAGTTGTTCATGATGTTAAAGTTTATACTAAAGAAAATTCTGATGAATTACCTGCTGGTGTATCAAAAGTAATTAGAGTTTATATTATTCAAAAGAGAAAGATTCAAGTAGGAGATAAAATGTCTGGACGTCATGGTAATAAGGGTGTTATTTCTCTAGTATTACCAGAAGAAGATATGCCATATTTACCAAATGGTAAACCTGTTGATGTTATGCTTAATCCACTTGGTGTTCCATCTCGTATGAATATCGGACAAATTCTTGAATTACACTTAGGAATGGCTGGAAAAAGATTAGGTGTCCATTATGCTACTCCAGTATTTGATAGTGCATCTTGGGAAGATATTCAAGAAGAAATGGCTGAAGCTGGAATGGATCCAGATGGTAAAACTGTACTTTATAATGGTAGAACTGGTGAACCATTTGATCAAAGAATTTCAGTTGGTGTAATGTATATGGTTAAACTACATCATATGGTTGATGATAAATTACATGCAAGAGCTACTGGACCTTATTCTTTAGTTACTCAACAACCATTAGGTGGTAAAGCACAATTTGGTGGACAAAGATTTGGTGAAATGGAAGTTTGGGCATTGTATGCTTATGGTGCTGCTCATGTATTACAAGAAATTTTAACTGTAAAAGCTGATGATATTGTTGGAAGAGTTAAAGTATATGAAGCATTAGTTAAAGGTAAACTTGTTAATCAAGCTGGTGTTCCAGAATCATTTAGAGTATTAGTTAAAGAGTTCCAAGCGTTAGGACTTGATGTACAAGTACTTGATAATAATGATAAGATTGTAGAATTTAAAGATTTAGAAGAAGATGAAGATGACAATGATTCATTTAAAATAGAAGAAATTGAACTTCCTCAAGGTAATGATGAGAAAGAAGAACCTTTTATTGAAGAAGATGAAGATGATTTTGATGATGAATTAGATGAAGAACCTGATTTAGATGATTTAGAATTTCCACTAGATTTAGAAGAAGGGGACGAAGGTGAAGAATAATGATAGATGTTAGTAAATTTAAAGGTTTAAAAATTAGTATTGCATCTCCAGAAAAGATTAGAAGTTGGTCTTATGGAGAAGTAAAAAAACCAGAAACTATAAATTATCGTACTTTAAAGCCTGAAAGAGATGGATTATTTTGTGAAAAAATATTTGGACCTACAAAAGACTTTGAATGTTCTTGTGGAAAATATAAAAGATTAAGATATAAAAATGTTGTTTGTGATAGATGTGGTGTAGAAGTTACAAGAAGTAAAGTAAGAAGAGAAAGAATGGGACATATTGAACTTGCTGCACCTTGTTCTCACATTTGGTTCTTTAAAGGTGTTCCTTCTAAAATGGGATTAGTATTAGATATGAGTCCAAGGGATTTGGAAGAAGTATTATACTTTGTATCATATGTAGTAATAGATCCAGGTAATGTACCTTTAGAAGAAAAACAAACTTTAACCGATAAAGAATATAGAGCATATTATGAAAAATATGGAAATACTTTTAAAGTAGGAATGGGTGCTGAAGCTATTCAAGAATTACTTAAAAAAGTAGATTTAGAAAAAGAAATTGAAAAAGTTAGAAAAGAATTAGAGAATGCAACTAGTCAAAAGAGAATTAGACTTGTTAAAAGACTTGATGCATTAGTAGCATTTCATGAATCAGGAAATAAACCTGAATGGATGGTTTTAACTGTTTTACCAGTTATTCCTCCAGAACTTAGACCTATGATTCAATTAGATGGTGGTAGATTTGCTACAAGTGATTTAAATGATTTATATAGAAGAATTATTAATAGAAATAATCGTTTAAAGAAATTACTTGAACTTGGTGCTCCAACTATTATTGTTCAAAATGAAAAAAGAATGCTTCAAGAAGCAGTAGATTCATTATTTGATAATGGTAGAAGAGGAAGAAGTATAACTGCTGCATCTAATAGACCATTAAAATCTTTATCTAGTATGTTAAAGGGAAAACAAGGTAGATTCCGTCAAAACTTATTAGGTAAAAGAGTTGACTATTCTGGTCGTTCAGTTATTGTTGTAGGACCTAGTCTTAAAATGTATCAATGTGGATTACCAAAAGAAATGGCTATTGAGTTATTTAAACCGCATGTTATACATGGTTTAGTTGAAAGAGGTCTTGCACATAATATTAAGGGTGCTAAGAAGTTAATTGATAGTAGAGATGAATGTGTATGGGATGTTGTTGAAGATGTAATTACTGAATATCCTGTAATGTTAAACCGTGCTCCAACACTACATAGATTAGGTATTCAAGCATTTGAACCTAAATTAGTTGGTGGTAAAGCAATTAGACTACATCCACTTGTATGTACTGCATTTAATGCCGATTTCGATGGTGACCAAATGGCTGTCCATGTACCACTTTCTGAAGAAGCTAAAGCCGAAGCTAGAATTCTTATGTTAGGTGCTAATAATATTTTAAATCCTAAAGATGGAAAACCTATTGTTACACCAAGCCAAGATATGGTATTAGGTAATTGTTATTTAACTATGGAAGAAGAAGGTCTTAATAATGAAGGTAAGGCTTATAAAGATTGTAATGAAGCATTAATGGCTTATGAAAGAAGAGAGTTATCTTTACATACAAGAATTGCTATTCCAGTTAAATCATTTAAACATAAATTATTTACTGAAGAACAAATGGATAAATATTTAGTTACTACTGTAGGTAAAATTAAATTTAATGAAATACTTCCAGATACTTTCCCTTATTTAAATGAAGGTACAAAAGAAAATATTGAAGGAATTACTCCAATGAAATATTTCTTACCAATGGGAACTAATTTAGAAGAGGAAATTAAAAAGATGCCTTTGGTTAGTCCATTTATTCAAAAGACTTTAGGTCAAATAATTGCTCAAGTATTTAAAAGATATAAAACTACTGAAACTTCTGTAATGCTTGATAAATTAAAAAATCAAGGATTTAAATATTCAACTATAGCTGGTATTACAGTATCTGCTGCAGATGTTGTAAGAAGTGATGCTAAGAATGAAATTATTGCAGATGCTAAGAGTAGAGTTGATAAGATTAATAAACAATATCAAAAAGGGTTAATTACTGAACAAGAAAGATATAATGGTGTTATTCAAATTTGGACAGAAGCTACTGATCAAGTTAAGAATGCACTTGCTGCAATAAGTAAAGATGATTTTAAAAATCCAATCTTTATGATGATGAATAGTGGTGCCAGAGGTAAAATATCTAACTTTACACAACTTGCTGGTATGAGAGGTTTGATGGCTAAACCAGATGGTACTACAGTTGAAATTCCTATTACATCATGTTTTATGGAAGGGTTATCAGTTTCTGAATTCTTCTTATCTACACATGGATCTAGAAAAGGTTCAGCTGATACAGCACTTCGTACTGCAGACTCAGGTTACTTAACAAGAAGACTTGTTGATGTTGCACAAGATATAATTGTTAAAGAACATGATTGTGGTACTATTCAAGGTGTAATGGTATATGATTTAATTAATGATAAAGATGGTTCTGTTATTGAATCACTTGCTGAAAGAATTTTAGGAAGATATGCTTCTAAGAAAATTATTAATCCAGAAACTAAAGAAACTATTCTAGAAGCTGGAGAAATGATAACTGAAAATATTGTTTCTAAAATTATTAAAGCAGGTATTAAAAAGGTTGAAATTAGAAGTTGCTTAACTTGTAAGACTGTTAATGGCGTTTGCCAAAAATGTTATGGTAGAAATCTTGCAACTGGTAATTTGGTTGAAACTGGTGAAGCTGTTGGTATCATGGCTGCTCAATCTATTGGAGAACCTGGTACACAACTTACAATGAGAACATTCCATACTGGTGGTGTTGCTGGTGGAGATGATATTACTCAAGGTTTACCAAGAGTTGAAGAATTATTTGAAGCAAGAATTCCTAAATTTAAAGCTACAGTAGCAGAAATTACTGGTAAAGTAATAAATATTACTGAAAATAATGGTAAACATACTATTACTATTGAAAATGCTTCAGGAGTAAAAGATCATGTTACTAATTACAATATGAAACTTAGAGTTGAAGTTGGAGATGAAGTTAATGCTGGTGATAAATTAACTGAAGGTGTTATTTCACCAAAAGAATTATTAGCAGTTACTGATCCACTTACTGCTCAAGAATATATCTTAAAAGAAATTCAAAATGTTTATAAACTTCAAGGTGTTGATATTAATGATAAACACATTGAAATAATTGTTAAGAGAATGATTAATAAAGTAAGAATTATTGATGCTGGAGATACTGATTTTGTTGAAGGTCTAACAGTAAGTTTAAGAGAATTTGCTGATGGAAATAAACCAGTTATCTTAAATGGTGGAGTACCTGCTAAAGGAAATCCAATCATGTTAGGTATTACTAAATCTTCACTTGAAACTGATTCATTCTTATCTGCTGCATCATTCCAAGAAACAACAAGAGTTCTTACTGATGCTGCTATGAGAGGTAAATGTGATAATTTAGTAGGATTAAAAGAAAATGTTATTATTGGTAAATTAATTCCTGCTGGTACAGGTGCTAAACAATATAGTGATATTGAATTAGAACTTGAAAAAGAATTATTAGATGATGATGCTGCTGAAGTATTAGAAGAAAAATTTTTAGCAGATAAACCTGAAGAAGAAACTATATAATATATAAAGCAATCAATTTAATTATTGGTTGCTTTTTTTATTTAATGTTAGTTTTTTTAAAGTAGTTAGTACTTTGAATTTTTACTTGAATAAAAATAAATTTTATAGTAATATTTTAATAGATGATAGAAAATAAGTAAGAAATAACTCTTACTTACTCGGAGGTTGATTAAAATGAAAAAAATAGACTTCCGGGGGGGGGGTTGTGAAACTCCTTCTTGGAATAGAAATAATAACTTTATTTTTAGGGATTAAAAGTTTTGGTAATAAAAATAATACATTAGATGATATTAAATTGTTAGATAATAAATCTAATAATCTTTTTGCAATTATGGTTAAAGATTCTAGTGGTAATTATAATGAATCAAGTACATTTCCAGAAGGAGCATACATATTAAATGAAGGAATGTCATCATGTATAGATAATAATGGTAATAAGATAGATAATGTATTAAGTTATAGTGATGGGGTAGTATCAGCAAGAACAAATAAGACAGTATATTGTTATTTATATTTTGATAAAGACAATAGTGTATATGCAAAAGTAATAGATGATTATGAAAATAATAATGGTGTTAAAAAGACAACAGATGAAAATGGAAAAGATGTGTATTATTATATAGGAAATATAACAAATAATAATATACTATTTAATAATTATTGTTGGAAAATGGTAAGGACAACTGAAACAGATGGAGTAAAGCTCATTTACAACGGAGTATATAAAGAAGATACAAAATGCAATAATACAGGAACAGATGTTTATATAAATCAAAATAAAGTTGCACTTAATAAAATAGGTGATTCACCAGCACATGTAGGGTATATGTATGGAACAGTGTATGCATCTTCTTCAAAATCAGCATCAAACTTTGGAACATACTATTATGGAAGTGATGTAACATGGAATGGAACAACGTATACATTAAGTGATGCAGAAAGTGGAGCAATAGCAGATATGTATAGTAAACTTAGTACAAAACATTATACATGTTTAAGTACAAGTTCAAGTTGTTCAACAGTTTATTATATTTATCATATGGGTAGTACAACGAGTATAGCATATTATATGACATTAACAAATGGTAAAAAAATAGAAGATCTCTTAGATGAAATGTTTAATTATAATACAACAAGTAGTAATATAAAGACAGTAATAGATAATTGGTATAGTACAAACATGACAAATGTAACAGATTATTTAGAGAATGCAATATATTGTAATAATAGAAACATATATAATTTAGGAGGATGGGATCCAAGTGGAGGAAGTATAACAACATATTTACAATTTAATGATTATAGTTATAGTAATTTAAGATTAACGTGTCAAGATAAAGAAGATCAATTTACATTAAAGGTCGATTCTGGAGGAATATTAGAATATGGAAATAATGCTTTAGACTATCCTGTGGGATTATTAACAAGCAAAGAATTTTATCATGCTTATAATGGTTCAAGTGCTAATTACTTAAATAATGGTGATAATTATTGGTTGCTATCCCCTTATGCCTTCTACTCCAAAACTGCTGGCGTTCATTACGTGGACTTTGGGAGTTTGAACAACTACAACGTGAATAACACTAACGGGGCCCGGCCTGCAGTTTCACTTTCTAAAAAAGTCAAACTAAGTGGAGAAGGAAATGGTACAGTTGAGTCACCGTATATATTAGCTCCTTTAAATTAATTATGTACTTGTCAACGAAGACATAAAAATAGAAAAAGTTCTCCCGAACTAAAGATGGGTATGAGTATAACTCGTGCCTTTTTTGTTGAATTTATTTAGTTATTAATTGTATAATGAAGATGGTGGTAGTATGGAAAGAGAAATAAAAGTTGGTAAGATATATAAACATTTTAAAGGTAATTTATATATTGTTACTGATATTGTATTAGATTGTGAAACAACTGATATGAATAATCCTAAAAAAATAGTAATTTATAAAGCACTTTATGGTGAAAGTTTAACTTGGGGAAGAAGTTATGATTCTTTTGCAAGTTTAGTTGATCATGAAAAATATCCTTTAGTTAAACAAAAATATAGATTTGAAGAAGTTGAGAATGTGTTATGATAGAAGAAATTAAAGATAATATGAAGATTAAAAATCTTAGTAAGTATGCATGTAAATATGAAGATGGATATAGATTTAAAAGTGAAGAAGATAATGATATAAGACCAAGTTATTATAGAGATATTGATAGAATTCTTTATAGTCTTGCATACACTAGATATATGGATAAAACACAAGTATTTACTCATGGTAATAATGATCATTTGTCTAGAAGAATGACTCATGTACAATATGTAAGTAAGATAGCTAGAACGATTGGAAGAGCTCTTAATTTAAATGAAGACTTAATAGAAGCTGCTAGTCTTGGACATGATTTGGGACATACTCCATTTGGTCATGTTGGAGAAAGTATTTTAAATGAAATTAGTCTAAATAATAATGAAGGATATTTTAATCATAATATACAAAGTGTAAGACTTTTAAAAGATATAGAAAATCATGGTAAAGGATTAAATATTACTTTACAAGTAATGGATGCAATAATGTGTCATAATGGAGAATTTTTACTTGGTGAGTATTATCCCCATAAAAAAAGTAAAGAAGAATTTTTAAAAGAATATGAAGAGTCTTATAAAAATAAAGAAGTTTTGAAGAAACTTAGACCTATGACACTAGAAGGTTGTGTAGTTAGAGTAAGTGATCTAATTGCATATTTAGGTAAAGATATTGAAGATGCAATTAGACTTAATATTATTAAGATAGAAAATATACCTAGTGATATTACTAGTGTCTTGGGGATAAAAAATGGAGATGTTATAAATACTATTATTAAAGATATAATAGAAAATAGTTATGGAAAGAATTATATTAAGATAAGTGATGATGTATATAATGCTATGTTAAAATTAAAGAAATTTAATTATGAAAATATATATAGTAAAGCATATACTAGTGAAGAATTAGATAATATTAAATTAATGTTTAATACATTATTTTTAAAGTATATGGATGATTTAAAAAATAAAAATAAAGATACGAATATTTATAAAAGTTATTTATGTAATATGAGTAAAGAATATAATTGTAATAGTTATGAAAGAATAGTTATTGATTATATAGCTGGTATGACTGATAGATATTTAATTAGTGAATTTAATAGTAATAAATAATAATTTGCATTTTTTTAATAGTTTTTTAAAAATATGCTATAATAAAAAAGAGAGGTAATATATGGAATATAAGAGTTATAATTGTAAAGCATATAATATACATACTGTAAAAACTGATAAATTTAAAACTGTTAGAATGGAAATTGTTTTTAGAAGAGAAGTTAAAAAAGAAGATATGCAAGCTTATACGTTTTTATGTGATCTTATGAGTGATGTATCTAAAATGTATCCTAAAAGAAGAGATATGGTTATTAAATTAGAAGAGTTATATAAAGCATATTTTTATGCTACTACTAATAAAGTTGGAAATTTATTTACTATTAGTTTTTGTTATGAATTTATTGATCCAATTTACATAAATGAAGATAATTATTTAGAAGAAGTTATTAAGTTTCCTTTTGAAGTTATAAAAAATCCAAATGTGGAAAATAATGAATTTGATTTGGTAGCATTTAATAATGTTAAGAGAAGAATGAAAAGAGGAATAGAGGGACTTAGAGAAAATCCAATTAAATATGCTATTAATGCTGCTTTTAAAAATATGGATAAGAATAGTCCAACTTCTTATAGAGTTACTGGGGATTTAGAAGGATTAAATAAAATAACTAGAGAGAATTTATATAATTATTATTTAGAACTTCTTAATTCTACTTGTGATATATTTGTTATTGGAAATCTTGATATGGATAAAACAGTTCAAATTATTAAGAAGAATTTTGATTATAATGTAATTTCTACTGATAAATATGAAATAGATATTGTTAATAAAGAAAGAAAGAAACCTTTAGTAGTTAAAGAAAAATTAGATTTTGTTCAATCTACTTTAGTAATGATATTTAATATTAATGGATTAGATGAAAAAGATAAATTATTTAGTTTTCATGTATTTAATTATATTTTTGGAGATGGTGGTATATCTTCTAAATTGTATCAAAAAATAAGAGTAGATAAGTCTTATTGTTATAGTATAAGAAGTATGTATTTAAAATATGATAATTTACTTTTAATTACTACTAGTTTGGATAATGAAAATGTAGAAAATACTAAAAAGTTAGTAATAGAGTGTTTAAATGATATGGCTAGTGGTAATTTTGGTGAAGATGATATAGTTGATGCTAAAAAGAATTTAATTTTATCTCTTAAAATGGCTTTGGATAATAATTATGCAATTATGAATAATTTGGAATTTAAAGTATTTAGTGAGTTACCTTTACCTGAAGAGAGAGTAGAATTTATTCAAAATGTAAGTAAAGAAGATGTTATGAGAGTTGCTAAAAAGATTAAGTTAAATACTGTATTTGTTTTAGAAAGTAAATAGGTGTTGTATGAAGGAAATAAAGTTAAATGGTTTAAATGAAAGTATATTTTATGATACCTGTAAAAATGGTTTAAAAGTTTATTTTTGGGTAAATAAAAAAGTAAGTACTTATTATGCAACTTTATCAGTAGGGTATGGTTCTATTTATAGTAATTTTAAAATTAAAAATAAAAATTATAGTAGTCCTTTGGGGGTAGCACATTTTTTAGAACATTTGAAATTTAATGAAAAGGGTGGTACTACTGCACATGATTATTATAATAAAGCAGGTTGTGATACAAATGCTTTTACTACTTTTAATTATACTAATTATCAAGTTTTAGGTGCAGAAGATGCTAAAAAAAATATTATACATTTGTTAGATTTTGTGCAAAGTGATTATTTTACTAAAAAGTTAGTTAAAAATGAAAAGGGAATTATTATTGAAGAAGCTAAGATGGGTGAAGATGATCCTTATACTGTAATGCTTTTTAGGTTATTTAAGAATATGTTTCCAAATTATCCATATAAAGATTTAATTACAGGAAGTCCAAAAGATGTTAAAGATACTACTTTTGATGATATTAAATTAGTTTTTGATACATTTTATCATCCTAAAAATATGTTTTTAGTTGTTACTGGTAATTTTAATCCATATGAGATTATGGAAGCAGTTAAGAAAAATCAAGATAAAAAAGAATTTTTAGAATATTTAAATCCTAAGAGAATTATTCCTAAAGAAAATGATGAAGTAGGAGTAGAATATGAAGAATTAGATTTAAATTTACAAAATGAAATTATTAAAATAGGAATAAAAATACCTAGAAAGAATTTTAAAAAATATAATGAAATACTTATTAGAGTTTATTTAAATACTTTGCTTAGAGCAAATTTTGGTAGTACTTCTTTATTTAAAGATGAACTAGAAGAAAATGAACTTATTGAGTCACTTTATCCTACAATGGAAATATATGATGATTATGTAGCAATTATAATTACTATAAATTCTATGTATAAAGATGAAATAATAAATAGATTTAAAGAAAAATTAAATAATTTAGATATATCTGAAGAAACATTTAATAGAATGAAAAAAGCTAATATTGCGTCTTTAGTATTAGATTATGAAGATGTAGTTTATGTTAATTCTGTTTTGCAAAATGAAATACTTTCATATGATAAAATTATTCCAAATATGAAAGAAATTTATGAAGGCTTAAATTATGAAGAAATGCAAGATATATTAAAATGTATTTCTACTAAAAATATGAGTATACTTGTTGGTAATAAAAAAGAAGAGGAATAAAAAAAATCATCAATTACGATGATTTTTCCTAAATTGAAATTTGAACCGCACCACTAGGGTGCGGCTTTTTGATATAATAAAGGAGCCAATTCCCGGCA